>NZ_LBFC01000023.1 GCF_001990485.1 Thermosipho affectus
TTTTCCCTTTTTTATACATTTTTATGTTGACTTTTACATAGTTCAACTGTCCCATGTGTAAGATAGTTGTTAATCCACAAACGAACTCTGCTTTGATCAATATCCAAAAGAGAAGCAATGGTTCGTTTCGGAAGTTGCTCTTCAAAGTAAAGTCTAATGACCTCTTCTTTTAGTTTAGAAGAATAGTTCTTAAATTTCTGCCCTTTCTTTGCCAAGGAAAAACACCCCCTCGTTGGTTTTATTTTACCACTTCGGGGGTGCTTTTTTTATTGTTTCATTTTTGGGGTTCAGTGCAAGACGGGGGATTTTTATAACTTTACATTTTCAAATTCTCTAAAATGTTTTATATTTATTCTTTCTCTTTTTAACATATTTAATAATACATTCTTTGGCCCTATTTCAATAAACTCGGTTACACCTAAAGCTAACATATATTTTATTGATTGATACCAATACACCGGGCCAGATATTTGCTCCAATAAATAATATTTTAACTCTTCTGGATCAGTTGATGCTTTTCCTGTACTATTTAAGACAATAGGGACTTTTGGTTTATTAAATTTAACATGTTCTATTTCACCAATCAATTTTTCCCTTGCACTTTTTAAAAAAGGAGTATGAAATGGGCCTGAAACTACTAATTCTGCAACTCTAATTCCTTTTTCTTTGCAATCATTTATAAACTTGTCTAGAGATATTTTTAATCCACTTATCACAGTTTGAGTTGACGAATTATAATTTGCAACATAAAGTCCTTCATAATTTTTCACTAATTCTTCAACTTGTGATGGGGAAATTCTCAAGACAGCTGCCATACTACCTTTACCTGGTTCTATTGCTTCTGAAATATACTCTCCTCTCTTTCTTACCAAGTATATTCCAAAATCAAAATCATAAACCCCTGCGGCAGCAAATGCTGTATATTCTCCCAAACTATGTCCAGCTGTAATATGATAGGTTACACCATTTTTCTCTAAAAATTTATATCCAACATAACTTGCCAAATATATTGCAGGTTGTGCATTCTCTGTAAGTTTCAATACTTCTTCATTACCATTCATTATATCAATCAAATTTAAGTTCAAAACTTCTTCTGCCCTTTTACTATAATAATTCCAATCTGGTAACACGGAAAAATCTTCAGCCATTCCGGAATATTGCGAACCTTGTCCTGGAAACAAAAACGCCCTCATGCTTCCACCACCTTCAAAACTCTTTTTGAAATAACAACTGCTAAAACCATCTTTACAAAATCAATTCCAATAAATGGAAGTACACCGACAAAAAACGCTTTTGAAAAACTTTTCAAATGATATGCTAACACAGAAAAACCAAATAAATAAATTATAGCAAGTCCCAAAATTCCATAAATGAACATAGAAAAATAATCTTTTTTAGAAAAACCAACGATTAACGCCGCAACCGGAAAAGCCATTAAGTACCCTCCAGTAGGACCAAAAAGATGAACTATTCCTCCGGAAAATCCGGCGAAAACTGGTAATCCAATTATACCTAAAGCCAAATATATTACCTGGACTAAAAATGCATAAAATGGTTTTAAAAAATATCCCGTTATAAAAATCATTAAAACCTGCAAAGTAATTGGTACTGTACCAATTGGAATACTTATTTGAGCCCCCACAATAGTTAGAGTAACAAAAAGTGCAACTAGTGCTAACTCTTTTGTTTTCATTAAAATTCCCCCTTTAACCCTAAAATTACCTCCTTATATTCACTTACAATTTCTCGAATAATTTCATCAACAGTCTTTACATCATCTATCAATCCTACAGATTGACCCGCCATAAAAGAACCTTCATCTGTATTACCATCAATAACTGCTTTTCTCAAACTACCAACAAGAATACTTTCTGCCTCTTGTGGACTTGAAACTTCCAATTTACGAACTACCTTTGAAAATTTTGTCTTTACAACTCTCGCAGAATGTCCTAACGCAGCACCAGTTATTACGGTATCTCTAATTCCAGATTTTAATATTAATTTTTTGAAATTTTCATGTACTTCTGCTTCTTTGGAAGCTATAAATCTTGTACCCATTTGTATTCCTTCTGCACCTAACGCGAATGCTGCAGCCATTCCTCTGCCATCAGATATCCCACCGGCAGCAATAACGGGAATTTTTACCTTTCTTGAAACTGCATTTATAAGAACAAAGGTCGTAACTTCACCAATATGCCCGCCTGATTCCATACCCTCAGCAATTACTGCATCTGCTCCACTTCTTTCTACCATTCTTGCAAGACTATCAGAAGCAACTACTGGAATTACTTTAATATTATTCTCTTTTAATCTTTTTATGTATTTTGTAGGATTTCCTGCACCAAATGTAACAACTGGAACTTTCTTTTCAATAACTACATCTATTAATTCTTCCACATATGGAGAAACCAAAATAATATTAATGCCGAAAGGTTTATCCGTTAAATTTCTTACTCTTTCAATTTCATTTTCCAAATCATCTGCCTTCATTGGACCTGCACCAATAATTCCCAATCCACCAGCATTTGAAACAGCTGCAGCTAATTTTGCAGTTCCCGCCCAAGACATACCACCCATGAGGATGGGATATTTTATATCTAATAGCTTACATATTCTATTCATTAAATCACCTCTTCATTCCCAACATTAGTATTGCTTTAGCCACAACTTTGTTTTCCACGTATGCTTTTCCTTCAACAAATACGATATTTGATTTAATATTCTTCAATTCAACTTCGTACCTCAATATACAATCCGGCCTTACTTCTTTTTTGAATCTTGCATTATCAATTCCAAGAAATAAAGGAATATCATCACCTTTTAAAAGCATAATTCCAGCCGCCTGTGCCATCCCTTCTATTATATACACGCCAGGATATATCGGATAATCAGGAAAATGACCTTTAAATATTTCAAGGGTTGATATAATATCTTTCTCTGCAATAATCTTTTTTTCTTCTTTTTTCAACACTCTATCAACTAAAAGAATTGGTTCTCTATGCGGAAGTATTTTCATTATTTCGTTTTTATCCATGTTAATACCTCCCTACAACAATACACGCATTGTGTCCACCAAAACCAAAAGAATTTTTCAAAAAGTTATTTACCCTATAATTTACACTGTCCTTTACAATATTAATTTTTGATGAATTTTCATCTGGGTTTTCCAAATTTGGCATTCCATGAATAAATCCTTCTTTCATTTCAATCAAAGCAGCTATTGTTTCAACAGCTCCTGCCGCCCCCAAAAGATGACCTGTTAAAGCTTTAGTCGAATTAACAAATACATCTTTATCACCAAAAATATCCAGAATCGCTTTGGCTTCGAGTTCATCACCTACAGGAGTACTTGTCGCATGGCAACTTACCAAGTCTATGTTACTCGGCTCCATTTTAGCATCGTTTAAAGCCATTTTCATTACAGCTTTTGAACCTGTTGCCTCAGGATGCGGCGCACTAAAATGATACGCATCGTCATTCATACCAAAACCTTTAACCTCCGCTAAAACTTCCGCATTCCTCTTTCTTGCAAAATCTTCAGATTCTAACACTAAGACTCCTGCACCCTCTGACATTACAAATCCGTCCCTGTCCTTGTCAAAAGGTCTTGAAGCTTTTTTTGGGTCATTATTTCTTGTTGAAAGAGCTTTCATTGCAGCAAATCCTGCTATTGGCAGTGGAGCAATTGTAGCTTCTGCACCTCCTACTATAGCAACATCCACATATCCATGTCTTATTAACATCGTCCCTAAAGCAATTGCATGAATTGAACTTGCACATGCACTTACCACGGAAAAATTTGGACCTTTCAAACCATATACCATCGACACAACTCCACTGGCCATATTGGAAAGCAACATCGGTATCATAAATGGGCTTACTCTATTTGCTCCTCTTTTCTTAAACACTTCATTTTGATTATCTAAAGTTAAAAATCCTCCCATTCCACTTGCAATGATTACCGCAACTCTATCCTCTATCCCTTCAAAATTTATTCTAGACGATTCAATCGCTTCTTTTGCTGCAACTAACGCAAATTGTGAATATCTATCAATTCTTTTGGATAATTTTCTGTCAATATATTCTTCTGGTTTGAAATTTTTTACTTCACCAGCAATTTGGACGGGCAAATCACTAGGATCAAAGCTAGAGATCTTATCTATTCCTACAACTGTATTTTTTAAGCTATTGGAAAATTCCTCTACGTTTTTTCCCAGCGGATTAATGGTCCCCATACCTGTAATTAAAACTCTTCTCACATTATCACCCTCCTTTAAATCATCTGATAAAATTATATCAATTTAACTTTTTTAAGTCAAGCAAACTTATAATTACTTTTAAATATTATGCTTTTCACATATTCACAATTTTGTTTGTTGCAATAATTTAAATTTAAAATAAAAAAATCCGGAGGGAATTCTCCGGATTTTTAAAAATTTATTTACTAGCAAATTTCCATTGAAATATCAATGTATTTTATTTCGCTTGTTAACCTTCCAATTGAAATTACATCAACTCCATTTATCAAATAATCTTTCAGATTTTCTTCACAAATTCCACCTGAAACTTCTACTATTATGTTCTTTTTATTTTTTATTAATTCTACAGCCTTTTTTGCATCTTTTGGATTAAAATTATCCAACATGACAATATCCACATCTAAATCTAATACTTCTTCTAATTCTTTAAAGTTTTCAATTTCTACTTCTATTTTAGAGGTAAAGGGCTTTATCTTTGAAATCTGATTAACTGCTTTCTTTATTGATCCGTATATTTTTTTGTGGTTATCTTTAATCATAACAGTATCAGAAAGATTTAATCTGTGTGTGTTTCCTCCACCGTCTAATACTGCTAATTTTTCAAGATCTCCAATTAAAGGAATTATTTTTCTTGTAGCAGATATTGTAATCCCAAAATCTTTAGCAATATCCACAAACTTTCTCACCTTTGTAGCTATTCCACTCATTAGTGATAAAATATTTAGAACAGTTCTCTCTATTACTAAAATGTTGTATGCATTGCCGTTTAAAGTTAATAAAATGCTATCTTTTTTTACAAAATCGCCATCATGAAAATTTATTTTATATTCCAAATCATAATGCTTAAAAATATGCTTTACAATCTTTATTCCCGATAACACTGCATCTTGTTTCAAAACTATTTCAGCCTCTACATATTTATTTTTCAAAGGATACGATGCAAAATCAATCAACCCTTCATCCTTTTCAATCCATTCAATAATTTTATTTATCATTTTATACCTCCATAAGTTTAAACATATTTTTTATTGGAATCTTTGCCTTTTCAGAGACTTCCAAAGGAACTTCTACTTCAAATTGTTCTTTTTCCAATGCCAATAAAATATTCTTTAAATTATTCTTTTTCATGTTATTACAAATTGCACCATCAATTTGTATAAACATCTTTTTTGGATAGATTTTTCTCAACTTAACAACCATATCTTTTTCTGTTACAACTATATATTTATTTCCTTTATCTAATTTAGGAAACTTTTCCATTTGTGATGTACTTCCAATATAATCAGATATTTCTCTTATTTCTTTAGAAACCTCTGGATGCGATATAACTTTTGCCTTGGGATACTTCTTTTTTAACTCCAAAACATCTTCTTTAGTTATATAGTTATGAACATAACAATAACCTGTTTCACCAGGAACAGGAATAATTTTCTTTCCGGTTTTTTCTGCTACATAACTTGCAAGATTCTTATCAGGTCCGAAAAGAACTGTATCACTATCTATTTTTTTTACTATTTCTACTGCGTTTGCTGAAGTACACGCAAAATCTGCATACATTTTTGATTGTGCTGTGCTATTGACATATATGACAAATGGAACATTATACTTTTTTTTCGCAGCTATTATAAGCTCTGATGTAAGGGAATTAGCCATAGGACAAGTAGCTGATCTCGCGGGAACTATAACTTTTTTATTAGGATTTAAAATCTTTATAGTTTCTGCCATAAAATCTACGCCTAAAAATAAGATTTTTTCGTCTTTAATTCTTGTAGCAAGCCTTGCAAGTTGCAAAGAATCCCCCAAATAATCCGCTATTTCCTGTATATCTCTACTTTGATAATTATGTGCAAGAATTATATACCCTTTTTCCTTTGCTAATTTTTTTATCTTTTTTTTCAAGAGTTCCATAAATATTAACCTCCTATCTTTATTTTTTCAAAATTTTTTCTCAAAACCGCCGCTAAAGTTAGTGGAGCTAACAAACTTGTTTTAGGATTGGGAGATTGATTATTTTCAAAGGTAAATGTGTAATTTCCCACACTTGAAATTGCTTCAATTTTATGTATATTCTTCTCAACATTTGGTTCTGAATAAATTTCCACCAATACTTTTTCAAAACTTCCAACTGCTAGCGACAAAGTGACGGAAACATTGGTATTTTTTGGAAATCTATTTATGGCATCTATTGCATTTCCACTAAAAATTAACTCCCTTTTTTTATCATTTCTTCCAAAAGAAATTGGTGGTTTGAAAGTTTTCAAAAATACTTTATCAATATATTTTCTAATTGAATAAATAACATCTAATCCTCCAATAGCCCCAGATGGTATATAAATGTTAGATTTAGAATCTACAATTTTTTTCATAAAATTATTCCTAAAAGTTGAATCTGCAAATGCACCTGTACTTAAAATATAAAAATCTTTTCCTGAATCTAAAATTTCTCTGTAATATTTTTTTACCGCTCCAACAGATGCACATTCTATAACCATATCACAATCTTCTGGAATAGAAAAATTTTCTAATCTAATCCCCAAGTCACTTGTTATTTTTTTCTCATCATAGTAATAAAAATCATCAATAATATCTTTTAATTCTTTTAAAATTATCTTCGTTGAATTTCCAAATCCCAAAAACATTGGTTTCATCTGTCTTCACCTCCGAAAATATTTTACATCTGATAATTACATTTGTCAACTCAGTGACCAAAAAAACAAGGGTAAAGGTTACCCTTGTTTTTATAACTTTCTCAATGCAAAAAATATATGCTCTGCTTCTTTTACTAAATACGAGTTTTTTAATTCCTCAGATAATACTTTTGAAAGACCACATCCCCTTATATCAATAACTTCAAATCCATACCTTTTGAGATTTAAAATATCCTCAACAGTAAAGCACCTAGATTTAAAAGTTCCATACTGCGATCCAACAGTGGTAATATGCGTTCTATCAAAGTCTCTTAGTTCTTTTAAATTTCCATATTTTATTATCTGCCTTCTCATAAAATAGAAACTATCTACAGTTGCAAATATATATCCTTTATTCTTAACTAAATTTTTCATTTTTTTCATTACAAAATCCAAATCTTCAATATAACTCAAAACGTCTCCTTGCAAGTTTAAGATGTCAAATCTGTCTTCAAATTCAAACTCTTCAATTTTCGTGTTGAAAAACTTTACCTTGTCTTTATACTTTCTTTTAGCTATTTCTAACATTTTTTTTGAAGGTTCAATGGCATACACTTGAAAATTCTTTTTCAAAAAAAAATTCAGCCAATATCCTGTCCCAGTTCCCACATCCAATACTTTGCCACTTAATGAACCAATTACATTTTCTATATAAATTTGTACGGCCTGTCTTAAAATTGTCCATTCCTCATCTTCATACATTTGATCGTATAAGTGAGCTATTTTTTCATAATATTCATACGATTTCACAACTAACCTCCTAACTTATTCTTTTATATTGATCATAGTTGTTTACTATGGTATTTTTCAATTTTAAAATTCCAAAAGAACGTGGTGACATCCTTATCTGCAATGTTCCACCTTTAACATAGTATTTTTCATCATTAAATAAATCAACATATTCAGTTCCGCTCAAGATTCTATTATCGGGTAAATTTACAATTAATTCATATGGTTTATCGTAGATATTTCCATATACAATCAGATTATCCAAAACCATAGGGGTTTTTCTCATAAATACGATTGGGTCATTATTTAACAATTCAAACCCTCCATAACGCAAAGCTGGTTCTTTTCTTCTTAATTTAATAATTTTTTTATAAAAATCCCTTAATTCTATATCCCAATTATTTTCATTCCAATCCATTGTCTTTCTACACTCTGGATCAGGACCACCATCCATACCAATTTCTGTCCCATAATATATTACAGGTACACCGGGATAAGTAAACTGAAGAAATATTGCAAACATCCTCAAAAATTTATCCTCAATTATTGTAGCAAGTCTTTCCGTATCATGACTATCTAACAT
This sequence comes from Thermosipho affectus, assembly GCF_001990485.1. Taxonomy (NCBI): domain Bacteria; kingdom Thermotogati; phylum Thermotogota; class Thermotogae; order Thermotogales; family Fervidobacteriaceae; genus Thermosipho; species Thermosipho affectus. The sequence continues at coordinate 8,259 of NZ_LBFC01000023.1, forward strand.
ATTCCAGCATGTTAAAATATTACTTGTTTCTTTATACATTCTTTCAAGATAAAGTCCAAAATTTTTATTAGTCCCTTTAACGTAGGATATTATATTTTCTCTAAAATGGTAGTTCATTACTCCGTCAACCATATCCCATCCTGCAGGATACGTCCAAAGTTCACTTACCACATACTTTTCTGAAGAAAAACCTTTCACTTTTGAAGTTATATATCTACTAAACTCTGGGCCAAGATCCTGGCCACAATCTAATCTCCAACCATCAATTCCCAATTCAAGATATTTAATCAAAACATTGGTAATGTATTCTTTGACAGATATTTCTTCCAAAACAAGTTCTGGTAAACTCTTTGTTCCCCACCAACCCCTATAATGCTTCTCATAAAAAACAAACATATTTTTAAAAGACTTATTACCCTTTAAGGCCTTTTTAAAATATACATTCTCTTTTCCAACATGATTAAAAACTCCATCTAAAATCAATTTCATGTTTCCCTTATGCAATTTTTTTAAAAGCTTCTTTAATGCTTTTATTCCTCCAAATTGAGGATCAACTTTAAAATAATCGATGGCATCATACTTGTGATTGGAATTTGATAAAAATATCGGTGTTAAATAAATAACATTTACTCCCAATTCCTTTAAGTAACTAATTTTATCGGCAACCCCCCATAAATCTCCTCCGTAAAATACCTTTACGTGCTCGCTTCTCTCCTTTTTTTTTGGAGGAACATCCCAATTTTCTATTCTTCCTCCTCTTTTTTCGTAAAGATTTCTTTTCAACTCAACATTTGAACCGTTTCCAATAAAAAACCTATCTGGAAATATTTGATATATTACAGAATCGAATGCCCAAGATGGTATAGGAAATCTCATCAAAACACCTCCTGTTTCTGAAAAAAAGTATATCACAAAAAACTGCACTGGAAAACCAGTGCAGATTCTTTATTAAAATACACCTAAAATCTGAAACTATTTACTATTTTGTTTAAAACAGTAACTACTTTCTTTAAATCATTACTCATCGTATTTAATTTTGTTATTCCCTTTTCAAGATCATCAAGCATATCCTTATTTAATTCAATCCTATGTACTTGTTCTGAGAGCGTTCTAGTTGTACTATCAACTGCACTAGACATTTCCTCTGCTGCTGCACTTTGCTCCTGAGCGGATGCAGCTGTATTATTAATCATATTCGTAATCCCAAATATTTCTTCTTCAATTTTTTCAAGTTTTACCTTAACATCTTTTGAAAAATCTGCCGCATCTTTTATGCTTGTAACTGTATTTTTTGTATTTTCATTAACTATATTGGCATTTTCCCTTATTTTTTCTAAAATATTTGCAATATTATTTGTCGCTTTTTTGCTTTCTTCCGCAAGTTTTCTAATTTCATCAGCAACCACTGCAAACCCTTTACCAGCTTCTCCTGCTCTTGCAGCCTCAATCGCAGCATTTAGTGCAAGTAAATTTGTTTGTTCAGAAATTCCATTAATTGTTTCTAATATTTCTTTAATATTTGCAGCAGACAAAGATAATTCGTCAACCATTTTAGCAGTATACAAAATTTCGTTATATCCTTTCTCGATTATTTCATATACTCTACTTACAGAGTTTGCTCCATCTTTTACGCTTTCAGAAATTTCATTAGAACGTTCTGCTAATTCCATCGAAGCTTTAGAAACAGCTTGTGCACTTGCCGCAACTTCCTCAATGCTTGAATTTATCTCTTCAAGCGATGCCGAAATATTTTGCGAATCTGAAACAACTTTTCCAAATGTCTTCACTAAATTTTCGGCTACATCTTTTTCCTTATTTGAAATTTCATATAAACTTTGCGATGACTCCTCTAAGTTTTTCGAATTTTTAGTAAGAGAAGAAACTATTGTTCTTAAACCATCAATCATATTGTTTAATGAATTTGCTATTTTACCTATTTCATCTTTCCTATCTACTTGTACTTTCTCAGATAAAACTCCTTTAGAAACATTTTCAACAACTAAAGCAACTTTTTTTACATCTCTCTTTATACCTTTTCCTATATAAAGTACAACTATGAAAGTAATTCCGAGAACTATTAATATTGTAATCAAATTTTTAATGAAAAAACTATTTACTATTTTATTAATATCATCAATATAAACTCCTGCTCCAATTATAAATTTGTATGGGGCAAACCACTTTGCATATGAAATTTTACCTACATCTTTTCCCAACGATGGTTTATTCCAAACATATTCATATATAAACTCACCGTTTCTTTTTGCACCATCTACTAAATCAACAAGTATTAACCTTCCTTTTGGATCTCTTATATTATTTGCTTTTTTGTTTTCCAAAGTCGGATGTACAATTCCAACATATTTTTCATTAAAAATAAATACGTAATTACTCCCATCAAATTTCATTGAAGAAATATATCTTTTCACAAAATCTATTGCCTTATTATGATCTATAATTCCATTTTTCTCCATTTTGTAGATATTTTCCACAATACCATATGCACTTTCAACCACACTTTTTACCTTATCTATTTTTTCATACCTTAACTCTTTATAAAAATTAACATAACTGAACCACAAGAAAAAAATAGAAACAAATATCACAGTACCAATAGTCAAAAACATTATCAAACTAGATAAACTTTTCAACTTCATATTCTCTCACCTACTTCATATATTTTTTATATCCTTAATTTAGATTGTACTACATATAAATTACAATGGTTATCTTTGATTTAACAATGTTACTAATTAATTAAAACAAATGTATAAACATTTAATTAAAAATACAAAATAAATCCGGTATTAAATACCGGATTTATTATTCAACCTATACACTTTTAGACCAATAATTAGGTGGTTCTTTAGTTATTATTATATCATGAGGATGACTTTCTTTAACCGATGCGGCGGTAATTTTTATAAAATTAGCTTTTTTATGTAATTCTTTTATAGTTGCTGCTCCGACATACCCCATTCCTGAGCGAAGTCCGCCTATCAATTGATATACAACATCTTTAACATCACCTTTATATGGTACCATTCCTTCAACACCTTCAGGTATAAATTTTTGGTTTTTACTTTGAAAATATCTATCTGCACTTCCTCTGCTCATAGCACCTAGCGATCCCATTCCTCTATATGACTTATATTTTCTTCCTTGATATAAAATTGTTTCTCCTGGTGCTTCTTCAGTTCCTGCAAAGATACTACCCAACATTACCGCTTCAGCACCTGCAGCTAGAGCTTTAACTATATCACCAGAGAATCTAATCCCACCATCAGCTATTATTGGTACATCGTATTTCTTTGCCACGTTAACGCAATCAAATATTGCTGTTAATTGGGGGACTCCAATACCTGCAACGACCCTTGTAGTACAAATCGAACCAGGCCCAATTCCTACTTTTACAGCATCAGCGCCTGATTTTATTAACATTTCCGTTGCTTCTGCCGTTGCCACATTCCCGGCAATAATTGAAATATGAGGAAAATTTTCTCTTATTTTCACCAGAGTTTCTATAACTTTTTTTGAATGTCCGTGTGCTGTATCAACAACTATAACATCTACTCCTGCGGAAATTAATTTTTCCACCCTTAGTAAAGTATCTTCACTTGTTCCAACTGCTGCGCCAACTAAAAGTCTTCCTTTCTTATCTCTCGATGCGTTTGGATGCTCTACAACGCTCCTTATGTCTTTGATAGTAATAAGTCCCGAAAGAGTACCATCGGATCTTACAATAGGTAGTTTTTCTATTTTGTTTTCGTGTAAAATATCTCTTGCTTCCTCAAGAGAAATTCCCTCATTAGCAACTATTAAATCACTAACAGGAGTCATCAATTTTTTTACAGTTTTTTTTAAATTCCTTTCAAATCTTATATCTCTATTTGTAATCAATCCCAATAATTTATTGGATTCATCGACAACTGGAAGTCCTCCTATCTTATACTCTGCCATTATTTTTTCTGCTTCTTCTACGCTAATATCTGGAGAAATTGTAACAGGGTCATCTATTATACCATTTTCAGTCCTTTTAACAATCTTAACTTGATGCGCTTGTTCTTCAATAGATAAATTTTTATGGATTATTCCTATACCACCTTCTCTTGCTATAGCTTTTGCAAGTTCCGCTTCAGTAACTGTATCCATAGCAGCACTTACAAGTGGTATATTTAAACTAATTTGCCGTGTTAATCTTGTCTTTACTTCTACATCTGCAGGTAAAACTTCACTATACCCTGGAATAAGAAGCACATCATCGAAAGTTAATGCCTCTCTCATAACTACACCCCCCTATTTTCTTAAAATGATTTGATATATGTAAATTATATAGATAGTTAAAAATACTATACCTTCTAATTTTCCTATCTTTTTCCTAAAAATCGCAAACAAGAATAACAAAATAGATAATAAATTCATTATAATAAGGTCTAAAGTAAAGCTTTTAACATCAATTCCCAAAGTACCTACCAAAGAACTAATCCCTAAAATAAATAAAATATTAAAAATATTACTTCCGACTATGTTTCCAACTAATATATCTTGTTCTTTTTTTAAAGTTGAAATTAAACTTACAACTATTTCTGGTAATGAAGTCCCTATAGCAACGATTGTCAATCCCACAAACGTTTCACTAAGATGAAAATATTTTGCTATTTTCACTACATTATCTATTGTGAGCTCTCCACCTAACCAAATACCTAAAACACCTACACCTACAAGAAGAAAAGCTATATTTGTTTTGTAAACTTTTGCTTCAGATTCAAATTCTTTTTCTACCATTTCTTTGTCACTTTTAATTAAATAATAAAGATAAATAATTAAAAGTGAAACAAAAACTACTCCGTAATTCCACATTAAAATTTTTTCTCTTAAAAAAAGTACCGTAAAAACTACTGTAGAGATAATCATAAAAGGTATTTCAACCATAGATGTATTTTTTTCTATCTTAATATTTGAAATTAAAGCTGCCAAAGCTAGAGCAATTGCAATATTGGCTATATTACTCCCCACGACGTTAGATATGGATACGCTACTATGTCCTTTTACAACAGAAACCAACGAAGCAACCAATTCAGGCAGTGAAGTTCCAAATGCTACAACTGAAAGTCCTACGACAATTTTCGAAATTCCCAAACCCAGAGCAATTGAAACTGCCCCATCAACTAACCAATCTGCTCCCTTTATTAATAAAACAAATCCAATTATAAGGCCTAAAAGGTTTAAAATCATACATGCCACTCCCTTTAAAAATATCTAATTTCTATGTAAACGATAGAAATAATCAAAGAGACCAAAGAAGGAATAACTGAAAACTTGAAAAAATCTTTAAATGAAACGTTTTTCTTGGAATATTTTACAAGCATAGTAATTGCAACAATATTTGCAGATGCACCAATTGGAGTAAAGTTTCCACCATAGCAAACTCCCAATGATAGTGCCCACCAATACGGCATCAAATTTGAAAAAGATGAGTTTATTGACGGCAACATCTTTATTACCGGAATCATAGTTGCCGTAAACGGAATATTATCAAAAAATCCACTCACAAAGAATGACATAACTATCAAACCCAAACCAAATAATCTGGGTGAATTTCCAAAATTTTCACTCAAAACCAAGGCAACTTGTTTTAAAATTCCCGTATCTTCTAAAGCACCTGTAATAATAAACAAACCTATAAAGAAAAATATAGTACTCCACTCAATTTCTGCAAAATGTTTTTCCAAGTTTTTTGGATCAATAACTAAAATAGAAACAAAACCCATACCAAAAGCTATAATAGAGCTGTGAATCTGTAATTTTTCTTGAAGGACAAAAAGCAATATTACAACTGAAAGCAAAATAAATGACTTTATCAAATTTTTCTTCGATATTGAAAGTTCATTAAAATTAAATTCTATTTTATTGGATAAAAACTTTTTATATTTAATCAAAAATATAATCAACACAATTAATAGCGTTATAATTGTTGGGAATGCAGTATTTAAAATAAAATCATTAAATGTTAAACGTGCAGCATTACCTATTAAAATATTAGGTGGGTCTCCAATTAGTGTTGCAGTTCCTCCAATGTTTGAACTAAAAACCTCTGAAAGTACAAAAAAGGTAGGATCGATATTGGCTGCATCGGCAATTGCCAAAGTAATAGGTATAAAAATCATTACAGTAGTGACATTATCAATAAAAGCTGAAAACAGTGCAACAAAAAAATTAATAAGCAAAAAAATCTTTAGTAAAGAATTCTTTGAAAATTTTATTATCCAAAATGCAACGTATTCAAAAAATCCAACACTTTTAATTGTAGAAACTAAAAGCATCATTCCAATCAATAAAAATATAGTATCAAAATCCACATAATTTTTAAACAAATAATCTGGGTCTTCAAAAACTCCAAAAAATGTTAAAATAAAGGCTCCTAAAACAACAGCAATAGACCTATGTATCTTTTCTGAAATAATTAAGTAGTATACGATAACAAATATTATTAAAGCAATAATTGCATCTACACTCAATTATTTCACCCCTGTTTTTAAATTAAAAAAAAAGGGCACATATGGCCCTGGAGCGGGCGACGGGATTCGAACCCGCGACCCTCAGCTTGGGAAGCTGATGCTCTACCAACTGAGCTACACCCGCTAATCTCAATAAATATTATATCAAAGGATGATAAAGTTTTCAAGTTCATATTTTTATCATACCTTGGAATCCCATAAAAGCCAGAGATAAGAGTGAAGCAGTTATTAAAGCCAAAGGTAATCCTTCAAAGGGTTTTGGAACATCGTATAACTCAAGCTTTTCCCTTATTGCGCTAAAAACAATTAACGCAAGCAAAAATCCCAAACCTGCTCCCAGTGCATTGAATATTGCTTCAAGTAAGTTGTAATTACTCATACTGTTAATAAGCGCTACACCAAGAATTATACAATTTGTAGTGATAAGAGGAAGAAAAATTCCCAAAGCATCATATAAATTTGGATTATTTTTCTTCAAAAATAACTCAACAAATTGTACAAATGATGCTATTACAAGAATAAAAACAATTGTTCTCAAAAATTCAAGTCCCAAACTTATTAACAATCTATCCAAAAACCAAGAAATCGTTGATGACATAACAAGCACAAAGGTGGCAGCAAGCCCCATTCCAAATGCTGTATCCATTTTTTTAGAAACACCTAAAAACGGACATATACCCAAAAATCTTATAAAAACATAATTATTAACAAGCATTGCAGAAAGTAAAATTAAAAATACCTTCATTTAACCTTCCCCCTTTCTTTTCTTTTCATGCCAATAAAGGCAAATAAAGCTGCTAATAATCCCAATGTTAAATATGCACCAGGGGGAAGTATCATTATAAACACATTAAACGCTTTACCCCAAATTTTTATATCGAATATCGTACCATTTCCCAATAATTCTCTTATAGCACCTAATAAAGTTAAACTTGCAGTAAAACCCAAACCCATTCCCAAACCATCAATTAATGAATACCAAACATTATTTTTTGATGCAAAAGCTTCAGCTCTTCCCATTATCAAACAATTAACAACTATTAATGGAATAAAAAGCCCCAATGTTTTCCAAAGATCATATACATATGCGTGCATCAACAAATCAACCATTGTCACAAATGATGCTATTATAGTTATAAAAATAGGTATTCTAATCTTTTCGGGCACTGCCTTTCTAAGAAGAGAAATGACTATATTGGATAAAACTAGAACTACAGTAGCAGCTATTCCCATTCCAAGTCCATTTTTTGCACTTGTAGTAGTTGCAAGAGTAGGACACATGCCTAAAGCTTGTACAAATGTGGGATTTTCAACAACAAATCCTTTAGAAAATTCCTTCCAAGTTCTACTGGCCATTTCTTAGCACCTCCTTTTGCAAATACTCAAACATAGCGTTCAAAGTTGCTGCTACAGCTCGTGGAGTAATAGTTGCCCCAGTCATAACATCACTAATTTTTACTATTCCTATCTTTTTTGCATCTTCAGGTGAGAGATTACTTTTACCCGCATCTTTATCAACTTTTACACCATTTTTCAAACCCTCGTATGGTATTGGATAAAACCTCTTTTGCGAAACTTCTTCTGCTATCTTTGCACCTAATCCCGGTGTTTCCTGTGAATAATCTATTACCTTTATTGCCATTAAATCTATCCTATTTTCTTTTACTAAAAATGAAGCAACTGAAATTACTTTACCACCATATCCTATTCCGTATCCTTTTAAAACGTAAACATTTCCTTTATTTGTTCTAAACTTAAAAACAGGAGAAACAACAACACTTGTTTCTGCCTTGAACAATTCTTCTTCTGGGTTATTTGAAGCGGATACAACAGCATCTTTTATTTTATTTTCATCTACAATTAATTTTCCATCTTCTGTCAAAACAAATTTTACCGCATCAATAGTATTTTTTAATTCTGCAATTTTTATTGCATCTTGCGTATAAACATAGACATATCCTAGTATTAACCCTGCAACCAGTGTATAAACCATTAAAATTATTCCCGTTTTAAACATTTCTTTCATGATTCCACCTCACCAAATATTCGTGGCATCGTATATTTATCAATTAACGGAACAAAAGCATTCATTAATAAAATAGAAAGTGAAACTCCTTCTGGATATCCCGCAAAGTACCTTATAAGTAATGTCATAACACCAATACCAACTCCAAAAATTGCCTGGCCTTTGATTGTCATGGGACTTGTAACCATATCTGTAGCCATAAACAAAGCACCAAGCATTAACCCACCACTTAAAATATGAAATAAAGGAGTTCCAAAAGAAGGATTTACAAAATAAAATACACTAGACATAACAAAAACTGTAGAAATATACGAAATTGGGATCATAATCTTTATTCTCTTTCTTATCACAAGATATATAAATCCAACCAAAAGTAGTAAGACACTTGTTTCACCAATTGAACCTCCACGATTTCCAATAAACAAATCCCAATAACCCACATTAACATTTCCAGTTTCTTTTAAAATTGCAAGTGGAGTTGCTGATGTTTGCACATCAATCCATTTTGTAAAAGAAAGCACAGGTTTGTACCAAGTAGTCATTGCCACGGGAAATGAAACAAGCAAAAACGCCCTTCCAGCAAGTGCTGGATTAAAAATATTCATTCCAAGCCCGCCAAATGCATGTTTGGCAATCCCTAATGCAAAAGCTAATCCTATCAAAAACACCCACCAAGGAGTTGCAGAACTTACATTCATTGCAAGTAAAATTCCCGTTATGGCTGCACTTCCATTTGGAGTAAAACTTTTATCATTTCTAAGCACTCTCATTATAAACAATTCAAACAATTCACCAGTAACTGCCCCAAGTAAGATTAAAAATAGTGCATAACCACCAAAAAAGTACCACGCTCCAATAATGGCAGGAATTAATGCTATAATAACATCCGTCATAACTTTTGAAGTAGTGTCATTTGCTCTTACATGTGGTGCATTTCCAGTTATTAACTTCATTATTTTTTCCCCCCTCTCAGGGCCTTGTATACTTTTTTGGCCAATTTGATCGTTTTTACATGTTCTATTTTTGCAGGACAGATATATGTACAAGAACCACATTCAATACAATCTAACAAACCAATTTCGACTGCTTCATCATATCTTTTTTTCTTTCCTAATAAATCAAGTAAATAAGGTTGCAATCCCATTGGACAAACATTAACACAATATGAACATCTTATGCAAAATGTGCTTTTTTGTTCTTTAGGTATTAAAGTTGTAATACCATTGTTACCTTTTACCAAAGGCGTATCAATATTGTTTATAGGGATTCCCATCATTGGTCCACCCATTAGTACTTTTACATTTTCAACATTTTCTTTAAAACCTCCTCCAAGGTTTTCGATTACCCAAGAAATAGGAGTGCCTATCCTAACCCACCAATTTCCTGGTTTATTAACTGCTTCGCCGGTAACAGTTAATCCTCTTTCGACTAAAGGTTTCCCATCTATTACCGCTTCTTTTATCGCATATAAAGTACTTACGTTCAACACTACAACCCCTACATCCATTGGAAGTTTTCCACGGGGTACTTTCCTACCAGTAGTTGCGTAGATAAGTTGTTTTTCTGCACCTTGAGGATATTTTGTTTTTAATGGAATAACATTAATTTTTCCTTTCCATTTATTTTGAAGTAAATTTATTACATCCATCTTATTATCTTCAATGCCAATTGCCACATTTTTTATTCCCAATATTTTTTTCACTATCTCAATTCCAATCAAAATATCTTCTTGTCTTTCTAACATCATCCTATGATCAATTGTAAGATAAGGTTCACATTCTGCACCATTTATAACAAGATAATCTATCTTCTTGTCTTTTGGAGGCATTAATTTAACATAAGTTGGAAACATGGCACCACCAAGCCCTACAATTCCAGCTTTCTTTATAATCTCAACTAACTCCTCGTTTGAAAAATCCTCATAATTACCATGTGGTAGTAACTCCCACTCATCTTCTCCCTCTCTTTGAATTTCCACTACTTCTACCGCTTTTCCAAAAATAACATTTGTAACCTTTTTAACATCAACTACAGTACCCGTAACAGGCGAATGGACATAAGAGGATATAAAACCCGTTGGTTCACCAATAACCTGCCCTGTTTTAACTTTATCACCCTTGTTTACAACTGATTTTGCGGGGCTTCCAGCATGTTGCTGCATAAAAACCAATACCTTTTCAGGTAGAGGTGCTTTCTTAATTGGATAATCTTTTGATAAATGCTTATTTTCAGGAGGATGAACACCTCCCAAAAAGGTTGATAACTTCAAGACACCACACCTCCCAGAATAGACTTTTATACCATCACCGAGAATGATTATAACACAGTTTTTTTAGTTTTCACAAACAAATTTTATATGATATAATTAAAAAAAACGGGAGGAAAAAGTATGGAATACCTATTAAATCTTTTTAATGGAAACTGGGTTGATGAAACTACAAGATTACCTAATAAAGACTTTTTTAACCATATCTATCCGCTAATCAAAGAATCAAAAACACTGTTTTATCTAATATATTTAGATTTAGAATTTGAATCAACTGATATCAATGAAATTAACTTTGTTATAGCAAGAATTGCATCGATAATAAAACACAGCGTTAGAATACCAAAAGATTTTGTATGTCGTTCATCTGAAAAAAGCTTTGTATTAATCTTACACGGTATTAATGAAATAGTTGCCAAACAAATAGCAAATAGAATAAAAGATTCTCTAGATTATTTACTCTTAAATTATGGAAATAAGAATATCAAAGTAGAGACAAAAATAAAAATCGAAGCTGTAGGAGGTGCTCCTAGTGAATAATGAGATAGGCACAAGATACGCCCCAAATAAAATTGAAAAAAAATTGTACAGCTTTTGGTTGGAAAAAGGATATTTTTCACCTAAAAAAGATGGGCCAAAATACTCTATTGTAATTCCTCCGCCAAATATAACGGGTAAAATCCACATGGGGCACGCTTTAAACATCACATTACAAGATATATTAGTCAGATTTAAAAGAATGAATGGATACAAAACGCTCTGGCTACCAGGTGAAGATCACGCGGGAATTGCAACTCAAACTGCTGTAGAAAAAAATTTAGAAAAGGAAGGAAAGAAAAGAGAGGAGCTTGGCAGGGAAAAATTTTTAGAAATTGTTTGGGAATGGGCAAATACATACAGAAAGACCATAAAAGATCAAATAAAAGCCATTGGAGCTTCTGTGGATTGGTCTAGAGAAAGATTTACTTTAGATGAAGGGTTATCAAAAGCCGTTAGGAAAGTGTTTGTATCATTATACAAAAAAGGATTAATATACAGGGGAAAATACATTGTAAACTGGTGTCCAAGGTGTAAAACTGTTTTATCTGACGAAGAAGTAGAACACAAAGAGCATGAAGGTAAGCTTTACTATATAAGGTATCCATTTGCTGATGGTACTGGAGAAATAGTTGTAGCCACCACTCGTCCAGAAACCATGCTAGGAGATACCGCTGTTGCTGTATCCCCTTCAGATGAAAGATATAAGCACTTAGTTGGTAAAGAAGTAATTTTACCACTTATAGGAAGAAAATTAAAAATAATTGCAGATCCATATGTTGATCCAGAATTTGGTACAGGGGCTTTAAAAGTAACTCCTGCACATGATCCAAATGATTATCTTATTGGCCAAAGAAATAACCTCGAATTTATCAACATATTTAACGATGATACAACACTGAATGAAAATGCGGGGAAATATCAAGGTCTTGGCAGAGATACAGCAAGGGAAAAGATTGTCGAAGACCTGGAAAAAGAAGGATATTTAGTAAAAGTTGAAACATTACAACATTCCGTAGGACATTGTTATAGATGTGACACTGTTATTGAACCTATGCTAATGGATCAATGGTTTGTTAAAATGGAACCACTTGCCAAAAGAGCAATAGAAGCTGTGGAAAATGGAGAAGTAAAGTTTTATCCAGACAGATGGAAGAAAGTGTATTTGAATTGGATGTATGAAATAAGAGATTGGTGTATAAGTAGACAACTTTGGTGGGGCCACAGAATACCAATTTGGTATTGTAAAGATTGTGGCCATATAAACGTATCTGAAGAAGAAGTACACGTTTGTGAAAAATGTGGAAGCACAAATTTACGTCAAGAAGAAGATGTGCTTGATACATGGTTCTCCTCTGCACTTTGGCCATTTAGTACCCTTGGTTGGCCAGATGAAACATCTGATTTAAAGGAATTTTATCCAACCAATGTATTAGTTACAGGATTTGATATTATATTCTTCTGGGTAGCAAGAATGATCATGATGGGATATGAATTTATGGGTGAAAAACCGTTCTCGGATGTTTACATACATCAACTAGTACGTGATAAATTTGGAAGGAAAATGAGTAAATCACTTGGTAATGGAATAGATCCACTAGATGTAATTGAAGATTACGGAGCAGACCCCATGAGATTTTCACTTGCATTACTTGCTGCGCAAGGTAGAGATATAAAACTAGATTTAAAACACATTGAAACAAGTAAAAAGTTTGCAAACAAAATTTGGAATGCAACAAGATTTGTGATTTTAAATTTAAAAGATTTCGAAAAAGAAGAATTGAATAATTTAAACTTATCGGACAGATGGATTCTTTCAAAACTTCAAAAAACAATTAAAAATGTAACCAGCGCAATTGAATCATATGATTTTAATCTTGCGGCAAGGGAAATATACAATTTCTTCTGGGATGAACTTTGTGATTGGTATATCGAAGTTTCAAAACCACGACTTAATTCTGAAGACAAAACAGTTGTTCAAAATATATTGGTAAAAGTATTAGATAATAGCTTAAAACTTCTTCATCCATTCATGCCATTTATAACGGAGGAATTGTGGCAAAAATTACCAACTGATGGTGAATCTATAACTATTTCAGAATGGCCGAAAATTGATGATAACTTAATAGATGAAACTGCGGAAAAAAGATTTGAATTGTTAAAGAACATAATAAAAGGTATAAGGAACGTTAAAGCAGAAATTAATATACCTCAAAGCAAAAAAGTAAACATAGTTTCAACTATAAAATTTGATCAAGAGGAAGAACTTTACATAAAAACTCTAGCAAAAGTTGAAAATATAAGTTATTCAAACATGAAACCTGAAAAAGCAGCAAGTGCATATGTCGACAATGAAAACGAAATATTTGTAGAACTTGGCAATTTGATAGATATTGATACTGAAGTAAAAAGATTAACCAAGAAAATTGAAAAGCTAGAAAAGGATGCGGAGAAGTTCAGAAAAAAACTAAACAACAAAAAATTCCTGGAAGGAGCACCAGAAGAAATAATAGAAGAAACAAAGGAGAAACTCTCGAATATCGAAGGGCAAATTGAAAAGATCAAAAAAATTCTAAAATCACTAATGTGAGGGATGACTGTGACTTATTTAGAAGCGCTAAAATATCTTTATTTCAACAGACCATTTGGTAAAATAAAGATAGGTCTATACAGAATAGAAGAACTTTTAAATATACTTAACAATCCAGAAAAAACTTTCTCTTCTTTTCACGTAACTGGTTCAAATGGAAAAGGGAGTACCACAACGTTTTTGCATTACTTATCTAGATTTCATGGATTTAAAACGGGGGGATATTTTTCTCCCCATTTATCATCTATTTTGGAAAGGTATTTAATTAACGGAGAAAAAGTAAGTAAAAATACTTTTCTAAAATCCTTTGAAAAAATTAAAAATGCAGCAGAAGTCTTAGATAAAAAAGGTATAGATTATTCTCCTAGCTTTTTTGAATTTGCAACTGCTATTGCATTTGAGATATTCAAAAACGAAAATGTAGAAATTTCAACAATTGAAGTAGGACTAGGTGGAAGATTTGATGCAACAAACGTTATTATTCCTAAAGTTTCTGTTATAACAACTGTTAGTTTAGAGCATACAAAAATTTTAGGAAATTCAATAGAAAAAATAGCTTTTGAAAAGGCGGGAATAATAAAAGAGAATACTCCTGTTGTTATTGGAAGTATTCCAAATACTGCAAAAGAAGTTATTTATGAAATTGCAAATAAAAAAGGTGCAAAAGTTTACGAATTGGGAAAAGATTTTAATTTTGAAATAAATAAATTGAGTTTCAATGAAAATTCAATTAATTATTACGGGGATAAAGACATAAAGGACATAAAAATATCACTAAATGGTACTCACCAACCTATAAACGCTGCAATTGCACTCAAAGCCTTTGAGATATTTAATCCATTAAATGAAAATGTGGTAAATGATGCCTTCAAAAGAGCTTTTATCCCAGGAAGATTTGAACTTTATAAAAATATTCTTCTAGATGGTTCACACAACCCGCAAGCTGCTGAAAAATTCGTTGAGAACCTGGATATATACTTTAAAAACAAATCGAAAGTTGCGGTTTTTGGCATCCTTGATGACAAAGATAAGAGAAAAGTAATAGAAAAATTATCAAAAAAATTTGATCATATAATAGTTACTTGCCCACCTTCACATAGGGCAGTTAATTGTGAAGAGACGTTCTTGCTAACAAAAGAATACTGTAATTCGGTTGAATTTGTCAAAGACCCTCTAAAAGCATTGGAAAAACTTCAAAAGTACCGTTCTGAATTAAAGGTAGTAACTGGTTCTTTTTATCTTGTAGGTTATATAAGAAGTTATTTGGAAAATGGGTATATAGATGAAGAATTAAATTTAATGAGGAGGTGACATTTTTGGAAATACTTGATTTAATTTGGAAAACATTGATTGAAAAAGAAGCAATAGATCCCGTTATATTAGACATGTCAAAAACAAATGTTCCAACTGAATTTTTTGTAATTTTAACTGCAAATAGTAATACACATATGAACAGTTTAAAAGAAGCTATTCTGGATTTACTCAAAGGTAACGGGATGGAGATTATATATTATGATAAGGAAGAAAATCATGATTGGTTAATAATTGATGCAGATGAAATAGTTGTGCATATATTTAAAGATGATGCCAGAGAATTCTATGATTTAGAAGGCTTATGGATCGACGCCAAAAGAATAAAGGTGAGTAAAGAATGATCCTAAAAAACGCATATGTATTAAAAAGCTGGGAAAAAAATCCAGAAAAATTAGATATAAAAGTCGAAAATGGAATAATAGTAGAGATAAAACACAATTTACAACAAGAAGATGATGAAATAATAGAGCTAAAGAACAAACTTATTATTCCCGGACTTGTAAATACACACACTCATGCGGCAATGTCAATTTTTAGAGGAATAGCTGAAGATGTATCATTTAATGATTGGTTATTTAAAACAATTATTCCATTAGAAGAAAAACTGGACTACAAAACGGTATATTATTCTACATTAATTTCACTAATGGAAATGGCCCAAAATGGTATAGTTGCTTTTTGTGATATGTATATTTTCGAGGATGCAGTGGCACAAGCGGTAGCCGATTTTGGTATAAAGGCTTTGTTAACACGTGGATTAGTATCAGAAAATGACAAAATCGAAAAAACTAGACTAAACGAATCCCTTAAGTTATACAACAAATGGCACGGATATGATAATAGAATATTTATAGGTCTTGGGCCACATGCCCCTTATACTTGCTCTATACCAGCTTTAAAAGAAATCTCAAAAATTTCAGAAGAATTAGATATTCCAATAACCATACATCTTTTTGAAAACAAGTGGGAAAGAGAAAAATACAGTCTAAAAGAAATCCTTGATACAGGTATTGCTAATAATCATCTTTTGGCTGTACATTGCATCCATTTAGACGACAACGACATTCAATTATTAAAGAACTATAACGTCTATATTTCACATAATCCATCAAGTAATTTGAAACTTGGGAACGGAATTGCACCTGTCACAAAATTTATCAATAATGATCTACCCGTTACATTAGGAACTGACGGGCCTGCGAGTAATAACTCTATCGATATATTATTTGAAGCAAGACTTGCAACTCTTCTTCAAAAGAAAGACAATCCAAAAAATCTTTCAGTGGACAAAGCAATTAAAATGATCACATACGACGGATATAAAGCGTTGAATTTAAACGGAGGAACAATTGGAATTGGAAAACCTGCAGATTTTACTATTATAAATTTAAATAACCCAAGCTTTTTCCCTGTTGATAATATGAAAAAACATATAATCCACTCAAAAACCAGTATATTTGCCACAATGGTTAACGGTAAATTTATATATTTCAATGGAAAATTCCCAACAATTGATGAAAAGGAGGTCTATAAACAATTTTCGAATTCCTACAAGAAGGTTATAGGTACAGAAAATTAAGTGTTGAATTAAAAAAAAGATATGGAACTAAAGTCTATAGATTACCTATAAATGCAGGATTTACTTGCCCAAATCGTGAAAACGGACAATTTGGTTGTCTATTTTGTGATGAAACAGGAAGCGGTTTTACAACTATTAAAGATATTGATATAAAATCCCAAATAAATGAAATGAAAAAAAGATATATAAACAAAGGTGCAAAAAAGTTTATAGCTTACTTTCAAAACTTCTCAAACACCTATGCTCCAATTGAAAAATTGAAAGATATTTATTATCAGGCTATAGAGAAAGACATAGTTCAAATTTCCATTTCAACAAGACCTGATTGTATTTCTGATGAAATACTCGATCTTCTTGAAGAACTTAAAGAAAAGATAGACGTATCTATTGAAATGGGACTTCAAACAGCAAACTATCACACTCTTACAAAAATGAACAGAGGACATACACTTGCTGAGTATATAAATGCAACAATGAAGGTTAAAAATAGGGGATTTGAACTAGTCTCACATGTGATATTGAATTTTCCCAATGATAACATACTCGATGTTATTGAAACTGCTAAAATATTATCTGTACTTGAAGTTGATGGTGTAAAAATTCATTCACTTTATATTGTTAAAAACACTATTTTAGGTAAAATGTTTGAAGAAGGAAAGATAAAGATAGGTTCTCTTGAAGATTACGTCGAAAGGACTATTAGATTTTTAGAATATCTTTCTCCAAAGATCGTTATACATAGATTAGTTGCAGATCCACCTAGAAAAGGAACAATATTTGGAAATTGGGAAAAACCTAAAATCCAAATTATAAACCTTATTGAAAGAAAGCTTGCCGAAAAAGAAACCTATCAAGGAAAAAATTTTTTAAGCTGGTATACTCCAAAAACTGAAAAATTTAAAAATATTCAAAATGATTTACATAAGAACTTTTATGTGGAGTTATAACCACTGAAAAAATAATATTTTACCCAGATTGCTGAAAATCATAAAAGATTTTTACTCCCAATAAGGAGGACATTAAGAAAGGTAAAATTATTTAAACTCAGCCATTCAATTTGGTCTAATGATAATTTAGCTTGTTCTAAGAAAATAAAGTTCATTTATTTTGAATTTATATCGTATTTGTATTAATTACAAGTTTTTATTCAAATGTAATTTAACAATATTTTTTCTATTTTGTTGTAATCATTAGTATTTATTTCGCCAATCTTTCTTCCTTTTTTTAAGACAATTATTTTGTGCATTTTTTTTAATTCTTCAATTTCGTGCGTTGCAAAAAAAATTATTTTATCTTTTCCTATAAGTTCTTCTACAATATTGTATATACTTTGACGAGTTTTAAGATCAACTCCGGCTGTAGGTTCATCAAAAATATATATTTCAGAATCTTTCATTATTGCCCTTGCTATATCCAGTCTTCTTTTTAAACCTTTGGATAACTCCATATATTTTACCTTTTCAAAATCTTTTAAATCTGTTTCTTCAATAACTTTATCTATGACTATTTGCAATTTTTCCCCATACAAACCATTAAGTCTTCCAAAAAACTCTAAATTTTGTCTAACGTTTAGTCTATAATAAAAACTCCTTTCAACCCCTGTTGATATTGACACATTTTTTCTGGCATATTTTTCATGTTTAAGTAAATCAACACCATCTAACAAAACACTCCCGTTATCTGGGATTAAAAATGTTGCCACTATTTTTAGCAAAGTAGTTTTTCCAGCTCCATTTTCTCCAAAAAGTGCTATTTTTTCTCCTTTTCTAACAGTTACGTTTATATCTTGTAGTGCTATTGTTCCATTTTTATATTTTTTACTTACATTAATTACCTCAAGCATAAACCCTCCTCAATACCACGCAAGAGTCCCTTCCTTTCTTGCTTTATTAAATGATACTTTAAATAACCAAACACCAAATGGTATTAACACCAAACCCATTATTACCATAACAAGTAATCCCGTTCTTATTTGAACTACATTATAGCCCTTTAGTAAAGTTTTTCTTAAAAGATCCATACCATACGTTGATGGAAGAAGATACGAAATTCCTCTTATAAATTTCGGCATAATTTCTACTGGATAGTATATTCCTGAAAAAAGCCCTGTGAGTGTAAAATATATCCAACCCACTGGATCACCTCTTTTGGTTATAAGTATTATTGCAGCTGAAATTAGTCCAATTCCTATAAGCGGAAGCATTACAACAAGCAAAACCAAAAAAGATCCAAAAATATTTGGATTTATTTTTACTGAAAATAACCATACAAGTGCAGAAAATATAAATAAAATATTAAAAGTTGTAAACAAAAAGCCACTTAAAAAGTTGAATGTGAAAAGTTGCCAAAATGGCGTATCTGAAAGCAAGAAATATTCAAGTGTTCCCATTCTTTGTTCTCTTTGTATTGACGCTTTGAAAGTTGATAATGCAAGATTTGTATAAGACATGAATACTGATCCAGTTATAAAATATGCAAGAATGTCTCCACCATATTTTTCGATCAATGGAAAATAATTACCACCAGCTATAAATTTCCCTATGAGCCCAAATTGTATTATTCCAACAAATCCACTTAAAAATCCCAAAATAAATTGTGTCCGGTACGAAAACCAGATAATTACATCCCGTTTTATAAATCCAAATAATTTTACTGCAAATTTTATAAAATTTTCCATTCTTTCACCTTATTTATTTTCCTCATAAAGCCAAGGAAATAACCAATCCCACCAATGCCTTTTTTTACAGCCTTCGTTACAAATGGCAACACAAGCTTCTTTGTTTGCACAACCGTCGCAATTTTTAACATCTCCACAAAGTCCTCTTTCTCCATCACAAAAGGAAAGATATACTTTATCGTTTACAACCGGCTTGTTTAAAAATTCCATGTTCTTCCCCCTTTTTAAATTTTAAACACGGTTTGAGTAAGTTCTCAATTTTAATTGTTGATTTGCCACAACCTCAATAATATCCTTTATATTATATTTCATAGATATACACCTGTATGGTTTTTTAACTGGAGACCCGTGAAGTTTATCTACAACAACGGCATTAAACGTACACCCTCCCATACAAGCTGGAAATACTATACAACTTTGACATTCTTTATCTTCATATGGTTCATAAACCAACCACTTGGTATACTTTTGATTCAATTTTATACCTTCATTTGTTAATTTTCCAGCAATAGTCACTTTATTTCCAACTTCTCCCCAACATTTGTGAATAGTTCCATCCACATCAATTACAAAACTGTTTAAACACAAAGCATCACAACGTGCAAATTTTAGATTTTTAAATGGATTAAATGAATATTCGGGTGAATATTTAAGAATTTCTTTGTAAAGTTCTACCTCTATTTTCGAAAATTCTTTGAGTGTTAGTGGTGTATCTTCAAATTTATTAGAAAATTCTTTAACAACTTCTATCATTTGAAAATCAAAGGTTACATTTAATCTCTTCTCAGATATAAAGCTTATTAACTTTTTTACAGAATTAACGCTCTCTTTAGAAATATTTATCCTTAATTGTACTTGCATATCCTTGTGTATTTTTTCTATATTCTCAATCAATTTCGAAAAAGTTGGGCCACCATTTAAAAGTCTTCTATACTTATCGTGAATTTCTTCTGTACCATCTATCGTTATGATAACGGATCTTATACCAACCTTTATTAATTTTTCCACTGTTATTTTGTTTAACAAATAACCATTTGTTACTATGAATGGTCTGTACTCAACTTGATATTTTTTACTTAACTCTCTAAATTTTTCACTTATAAAAATTAACTTTTCCAACGATAATAACGGTTCTCCTCCATAAAATGTAACACTCAAAACTTTTGGTTTTTGGCTCTCAAATCTTCTTTTTGTTTCTTCTATTAATTGAATTATTTGCTCTTCCTGAATTTCAGAAGCCATCTTACCACTAACAGATTGTATTTGCTGTTGATAACAGTATACACAGTTAAAATTACACTTTTCAGTTAGCACTATTGTATACCTTAAATATCTATCACTGTATCTGTATGCATTAAACCTAAGTTTTAAATATTCAACTTCATCAAAATCATCGTCAAGAATAAAAAATCCTTTTTTTAAAATTTCTATTTCATCTGGCTCAAATTCACCTATTTTAACTTTTTTACTTTCACACATCTTTTTTATTTTATTTTTTTTAGATTGTTCAACGTAAAGCATCGCATTTGAGATTGTATTAAAAAGGATCAAGTACTTTCCTTTTTCTATTAATATATTGTATTTCGAAAGTTTCACTTTTCCACCTCACAAATTTTACACTTATTTTCGAGAGTTTTGGTAAAGTACCAAACCTTTGCAAAGTGTTCAACATCACGTTTTTCTTCGGGACATCCTTTGCTTCCTTGTAATCTTGCATTTCTGCATCCTCCCATACAAATTGGAAGAATTTTGCAATTTTTACATTCTTCATCCTCAAAGGCATCTGGTTTATGCCAGTATAAATACTTTTCTTTTTCATATTCAATGCCATTTTTTGTTACTTTTCCAAATACTGCTCCCTTTGCTATTGCAACTGTACACGGATATATTTCTCCTTTAGGACCTATCACAGTGGATGATACGCTATCATACTCGCAATATCTATTTTGAGTAAGTATTGGGAAAAATACTTTAAATCCTTTTTTTGCAGCTTCTATATAAAATTTCGAGATTTTTTTGAATGAATTTAATCCTTTAAATTCATGAAGTTTTGCGTAAAATTCCCTATTATCTTCACTTGCTTGGAAAATCCATCTAAAATAAATTCGTATCCTTTCTTTTGGAAAATCATCAAACATTTCGAGAAGTTCTGGAATTTTGTCATAATTTTCCACGCCAACGTTTACCCTTAACGAAATGTGAGTTTCTTTGGTCATTTCTAACAATCTTTTTGTATTGTTATAAATGGTCTCAAATGTTCCTTTCCCCCCTTTTAAAGGTCTGTATTTGTTGTGATATTGGGGAGG
Source organism: Thermosipho affectus (assembly GCF_001990485.1). NCBI lineage: Bacteria > Thermotogati > Thermotogota > Thermotogae > Thermotogales > Fervidobacteriaceae > Thermosipho > Thermosipho affectus. The sequence continues at coordinate 30,072 of NZ_LBFC01000023.1, forward strand.
TCCATCAAATGTTATCTGAACATTTTTTATATCAAGTTCATCAAAATATTTAGCTTTATCTTCATCAAGTAAATACCCATTCGTAGATATAGATGAAACAAAATCTGTGTGATATTTATCACATGTTTCAATCACATTTCTATTAATAAGTTTTATAACATCAAAATTTACTAACGGTTCTCCACCAAACCATCCTATACTTATCTTTCTTTTTTTCGTTGCAATTTCACATAAATAATCGGATATTTCCTGGGCAGTTTCTTGCGTCATGGAAGGTCCTTCTTTGGATTCATAACAATAAACACAGTCAAAGTTACATTGCAACGTTGATAATATGGTAAATACTGGGCTACTTGTATCATATCTTGATATATAATTTAACATTTTTAAATGTTGAAGTTCATCAAAGTATTTGTTAACAAGGTATCCACCATAAATTAAATCATCTTTTAATTTTTTATACTCTTCCTTCCATTCTCTATTTGGCTCTCTTAGAATCTCCTTTATCATTTCTGCTTTTTCTTTATCCACAGTTGCAATTGCACGCGTTAAATAATTCACAAATATTACTTTATTATCTTCCTCAAAAGACACATTATATTTAGATTTTTTGTATTTATTCATTATACTTCCCCCTTGAGTATTTAAATTGATGCTACGCAATTATCACAATTTGGATTTGGTTCAAAACATACCAAACATTCACATAAACAATTATAGCAACCCTCATTTCGACAATCACAATTTGGATTCTATAATGTATTATATAAATCACATGAAAATATAACAACCTCGAAAAATTTCAATTATAAGTTTTTTTTTTTTTTTTTTTTAACCATAATTATTTACAAAATGCTTTTTATTTTAAAATATTTCTAATTTATTTAAAATATATTAACGAATAATGTATATTTACGTATTAAAGTTTTATGATTTAAAATTTATTGTTCGATTATCTTACTCATAAAGCCAAGGAAATAACCAATTCCACCAATGCCTTTTTTTACAGCCTTCATTACAAGAAACATTTGGTGAACATTCCTCTTTGTTTGCACAACCGTCGCAATTTTTAACATCTCCACAAAGTCCTCTTTCTCCATCACAAAAGGAAAGATATGCTTTATCGTTTACAACCGGCTTGTTTAAAAATTCCATATAATTCCCTCCCTTTTTAATAAAGTTTTTGATTAATTTTTTGAATATTTCAGTAAAATTATACAAAATCTACGTTTAAATTACAAGTATAATAATTTTATGTTTTTATATATTAACATCATCTATATAACTATAGTTTAGTAAAACATATGTACATTTAATTAGCATTACTACATATAGTTTTGTAGTTCCTATACTGATAAATCAAATAAAAATATGTTAAAAAATATATAAAAATATTGGGTTAGGAAAAATATTTAATTGCTATGCTTATCAAAAAAATTTCCTAAATTGTAAAAGTTAAATTTTATAATAAACAAATGAAAAAATATTTTTGTTAGAAATAGGAAAATTAACAAATAACAACACATTTTTATGGTCTTGTGCAATGTTAATAATAAAACCTTCTTATTTTAGATATTATATTATAAAGCATAAATCAAATTATTCGTAATAATTATGCAAAATAATAAGAAACATTTTAAAATTTCAAGTATTTTTGCTATAATTACATTTAAAAAAAAAAAAAAAAACGCACTATATGAAAATTTTTAGAGTTTGATAGGCGCTTATATATCTTATAAAATAGAATTGTAATTTGTTTAAAAAAATATTTTTCGTTAGTGAAAAAAATATCAAAAGGAACGATATATTATGAATGAAATTTTCAAGGATGCGTCTTTTGTTTTTTTGGATAAAAATCTTAAAATCACACATGAAAGTACAAATTTTACAAAATTTAAGTCGTATTACGTCGTTGATTTACCCGAGTATAATGTGTACTTACCTGTGCAACTTGAAAAGCACAAAATTAGAAATCTTAATGGAAAGTTTATATGTGATCCGTTTACTATAGTAAAACAAAGATTTTATAACAACTAATAATATAATTTAAAATACATCATGAATCCCGGGCCGGGATTATCTTAAAAGAAAAGGAGGGGATAACATGAAAAAAGTTGTTATTTCTTCAAAAAATTTTGATAAAGTTTTGAATGCAGGATGTACGGGTTATTTTCTTTGTGGTAGTTGTAAAGAAGGCAAACTAACACCATAACTTTAAAATTGTCCTCCACCTTATTAAACAAGGTGGAGGACGTTTATAAATAGTAATTCTTAAAATTTGTGAGGGACTACTTTTATTCAGAATTTTAGCCAATATATAGGGGTGAAATAATGAAAGAGCTTGAATTCATTTTTAAACATTTGGAAAACATAAAAAGTAATTTTAAGCTTTTTTATCGTAAAAATGATAAAGGTTTATTATTACATAAACCTACTCTAACATTATATGTTCTAGATAAACAAAATTTTCAATTTTTCAAAGAACTCTTAAACAAAAATGAAGCACAACTAAGAGAAAAATTTAAAAAAAAGGATTTTGAGCTGAAAGATTTAAAAAATACAATTGAAGAAATTAAAAAGCTTGTTCAATATAACAGTCAAAAAGATAAAAAAACAAAAAAATTAGAAAGATTAGCACTTTTTATTGCGCAAGAATGTCCGCTAGAATGTGTTTATTGTTATGGGAAAGGAGGAACATATGGAAAATCAGAAATAATGAGTTTGGATATTTTAGAAAAATCGATTAACGTATTTTATTCACTCTATGACAAAATTGAAACTATTCAATTTTTTGGTGGAGAACCATTAGTAAACATAGAAGGAATATGTAAGACAATCGAAATTTTAAATAAAAAAATAATGAGACAACAAATAATTTATATGCCGAAAATTAATATAATAACTGGGCTGGGAGTTTCAAAAAAAGTAGTTGAGAAATTGATATTATTACTTAAGAAAAATAATCATTTTAATTATGAAATAATTGTGAGCTTTGATGGTCCAAAAAAGATACAGAATCTATTACGACCTTTTAAAAAAGGATTACCATCATATGATAGGATAGTTGAAAATCTTAATATTTTAAAAGAAATAAATCAACCAAAAGCAATAGAAGTTACTTATACAAAGCAACATTTAATATTTGGAATTAGTCACGAAGATTTAAAAGAATTTTTTAAGAATGAATTTGATATTGAAGATATTTTAATTAGACCTGTAATGAGCTGCGATGAGAATTTAATTATAGAAAATGATAATACTTTAAAGGAAATAGAAAAAATATTAGAAAGACCTTATGATTTGGAATATAAACTGAAAGAATATATAAGTATTTTGATCAATTCCAAACCTACAGAATATTATTGTAATGCTGGAATATCCAGTGTTGCTATATCAGCTTCTGGCGATATATATCCTTGTCAATTAGTTGTTGGAGATTCCAAATTTGCTTTTGGTAGTATTCAAGCTCCAATAAAAAAAATAAAAGAAAATCTAAAAAAATGGAAAGTAAATATAAAATTTTAAACTCAAAACTTCTTGACAAAAATTGCAAAGAGTGTTTTTTAACTTTTTTTTGTGAAGGTTGCGTTTTTAAGCAATATTATTTTGAAAAATCATCCGATGCATCTATTCCACATAATAACTGTGAAATTGTAAAAACGTTGACTGAACGTTTATTTTTAAGTATAAATTAACAACAAAATGTATTACTCAATATCAACAGAATGATAGAAAATTAAAAAATAAGGAGGAATACAATGAAACTTTTTTCGATTTTATCAAATAAAGAAGTGAAAGAACTTTTAGATTACACAAAGAAGTATGTAAGTTATCAAAAAACTATTTTTATATTAGCTCCGATTTTACTTATTGTTGGTTCAATTAGTCCGTTTCTTGTCAGATTTTTGTTTGATAATATAATCCAAAATGCGTATTTTTCAAAACTTCCATTATTTGTATTATTATTCATTTTTGTAAAAGGAGCGGAGAGATTTCTTTCAGTTATTGTGAATTATAATTTTAGAAAATGTGGAAATCTAATAGTTAGAGATGAACAAACAAGTTTTGTTAAAAAAATTCTTCGCTTACCAGTTCGAACTATCTCTGGAAATAATACAGGTGATATACTTTCAAGAGCAACTTCAGATATTCCTGTTTTTTCTCAGGTAGTAAGTACAGCTATGCCAGGTATTGTTTTAAATGTCATATCACTGGTTGTTTTTAGTGGAATACTTATTTATTTGAGCTGGCAACTTGCAATAGTTGTATTTGCAACTATACCTTTTTATAACCTATCTATCAATAGTTTTAACAGGCTTTTAAAAAATTTTTCTAAGTTGGAACGCGAAAAGAATAGTGAGGTTATAGAAGGAATACGTGAAAGAATAGAAGGAGCATTAACCATAAAACGCTTTGGTAAATTTGATTATTTTGTAAGCAGCTTAAAAGAGAAAATAGACGATTGGGTAAAAATAAGTAATAAATATAATTTGTTTATGCAATCAATAGAAGATTTTTTAGTGTTTATAAAAGATATATGTCCAATAATAGTATTAAGTTTTGGTGGATATCTAGTTATGAAAGGAAATATAACTCTTGGTACTTTGGTAGGTTTTTATAGTTTCATGAACTGGATTTATGAACCAATAAGAGTTTTAAGTCACTTCTTTGTTTCACTTCAAAGTTCAACACCAGTTTTTAAAAGAATAAAAGAAGTATACGAAATGAAAGAAGAAACAAGCGGAAAAGAAACAATTAAAAATGTAGATGAGATCGAATTTAAAGGAGTTGACTTCTCATATAACAGCAATTATGTGTTAAAAAAATTGAATTTTAAAGTAACATCGGGTGAACGAGTTGCCATTGCTGGTTTAAGTGGTAGTGGAAAAAGTACGATGTTAAGTCTTATGACAAGATTTTATGAACCAACTAATGGGAGTATATTAATAAATAAAAAAGATATAAAAAGGTATACACTTGAATCTCTCAGAAAGAATATTATAGTAGTAAAACAAAACGATTTTCTTTTTAACATGAGTGTAAAAGAGAATATAATACTTGATGGTAATTTTAGTGAAGAAGAGTTCATAAAAGCAGTGAAAATAGCACGCGTGGATAAGTTTGTAAATGAACTTGAAAATGGATATAAAACATTGATTGGAGAACGTGGGAAAAAGTTATCAGATGGTCAAAGACAAAGAATAGCGATAGCAAGGGCAATAATTAGAAAACCACAAGTTCTTGTACTTGATGAAGCAACATCTGGAATAGATTCTAAAACTGAAGAAGAAATATTTGAAAATCTTTTCAAACTTGATATGACAATAGTAATTGTTTCCCATAGATTATCCACAATTAAAAAAGCAGGGAAAATATTTATCATAGAAAATGGACAATTTATATGTGATGGAACTCATGAGGAACTACTTAATAAATGCTCAAAGTATAAACAAATCATTCAAGCTCAACTTATTGGTTAAAAATAATTGAATTGTAAAATATCAAAAAAATATTAAAAACAACTATTTTTATATTTATCATCTTACTTACATTATTATTTAATAGCGGATACATTTTATAAACTATTTTTTGATTTTACCAAATGAAAATAAACTCCTTGCGTAAATTGATTAGTAATAATATAAATATAACATAGTTGTAACTCCAGCTTTATAAAAGATACTAAGGAACATTTGGGTTGTCCCAAGTACATTCAATAGGTAAATCAAAGAAACACCCACCGGGTGCTGGCCCACATGGTCCACTTCCTCCTTCGCATAATTGTGCAATCATTTCACAGCCATTTTCCGTTTCCAAATCTTCTGGTGGTATTATGGGATTTAGTATTTTTACTTTCATCATTTTTCCCCTCCTCCTTTTGTGTTTTTATTTATAATTTCAAAAGCATAATCTAACATTACATCATTTTCTCCAAGCAAATAATCTATTTCTTCCTCTTCGGTTAATTCTTTTTCATAATCCACCTCTATTTTTGGGTTGTCTGTAACTTTGTAATATCCACCTGGTATAAGTACTAATATTTTCGTATTTGGTAAAATATATTTTCCCAGTGCAGCACCAAGAGAATTAACAGGTTCCCTTGGTCTTTTGCCTATTATTTTTCCTACGTTTAGCTTTTTAAAAAAGTATGTAGCTACAACTGCCGCTGAAAACATTCTATTATTTACAAGAAGCCATATCTTTCCGTTGAAATTGTGTCTTGCAGGAAGTATTTTTGGATTTAATTCGTATTTTTCTAAGGTTCTTTTTATTTTTCCGTTACTTAACGGTATATTCTTGCAGGTGTACCCTACTAAGTATATTTGTAAAGGATTTTGGGTTAAATATTTGAAAAGCTCCCACACATTGTCTAAAAATCCCCCAGAATTTCCTCTTAAATCTATTATTAAATCTGATAAGTCTTCATTTTCACTGAATGTTTTGTTCAAAAATTCTTTGTAATATGTTAACCATCTATAACTATACATAAACGTACTTATTTTTAATATTCCAATATCTCTTCTTCTTTCAAACGATAATTTTCTTTTTTTCCATTCCTCTGGATATAATTCTTTTTTCTTTTTAATTGCCTCTTCAAATTTAATGGCATTTACTTTTATTACTTTTTTTATATCATTGGTTTTTATCAACACTTTGAAATTATTTTTATCTTCAATTTCTGGAAAGAGTTTAATTAAATCCTCCAAATGTTTGAAAAGTACATCTGAGGAAATTTTTGGTAAAAACAGTTTCAAATCATTAATTATTTCTTCTACATTCCTATCATCGATTTTCAAGATCTCTACCTTATTTTCTAACTCAGTCACAAGTGAATTTTTCACAAATAATCTATTACCTACCACCACTGGTTCAAATGGCATTACTAATATATCTGGTGTAATATTGAAAAATACCCCATAATGTCCATCGCTAAAAATATGTATTATAGGAGCAACAGTTTTAAAAAACTCGCCTTTTGTCATAGGCTTGTTAAGTTGTCCCTTTATTCTGTTAACTTCTGAATAAAACTTTTCCTGAGATACAAATTCAAATGGATCAATCCCTGATTTTAGTATGTAGTTTATATAAATTTCAAAATCTTTTTGTAATTCTTCAGGAGAAAATAATTGTTGATTAAAACTTATCATAGCAAACAGTAATAATAAGATTGAAATCCATTTTTGTATATTTTTCATAAATTATCTTCTCCTTTGAATTAGAATTTTTTTCAGCTTTTCGGGAATGTATGAGTATAAGGCAATAGATGTTTCAACAAGTTTTCGAACAAACCTACAATAATCTTTGTTTAATTTATAATTCTTTTTATCAATTATTCCAGATTCGTAATAACATTGACCTCCACAAATATATCTTGCAAAGCAACTTTGACATTCTTTTAAAATATCTACCTTTTTAATTTTTTCCATGATTGTTTCTTCAATAATTTTAAAAATCTTTATTTTATTGTCTTTTAACACGTTCCCAACTTTGCCAGTAAAAGTTCCATCAAACCTATGACAAACATAAACATCTCCTTTAGGATTCACTACTACAACTTTTCTACCTGCTCCACATGGGTAATACCTTTTTTGCCTAGTATGTAAAATTTTTAAAAACATCCAGATTATATTTGGTAACTTTTTTTGAAATTTATCAAAATTTCTTTCTTTTAAAAGTTTTATCATTTTATCTGTATAAATATCTATGCTATTTAACAGTTCATCTATTCTCGGTTTTAATTTATTATCATTTGTTGAAACTAAGAAAACAGTAAATGGAATTGTTAACGTAGAAAAAAACTCCATTAAGTTAGTAAAATCATCATTTTTTGATGTTAAAGTGGCCCGAAGCAATATTTTTTTAAATATGTCGTTTTTATATGACGAATGTAAAATTTCAATTGCTTTTATAATATCTTCATAGGTTCCTTTCTTGTTCTTTTTTAGTCTCAATTTATCGTTCAATTTTTGGTTTCCATCCAGACTTAATGTAATTGAAAAGTTATTTTTTCTAAAAAACGTAGCTATTTCCGGTGTAATGATAGTGCCATTCGTTGTTATAGCAAATCTAATATTTTTTCCTAAATAACTGTTTGCAAAATTTACAACTTTCTTGATAACACTAAAATTAATGAGCGGTTCTCCTCCAAAAAAAGAGATTCCAACGTTTGATTGCCCTTTTTCATAAAACATTTCTATAGCTTTCTTAGCTGTTTCCAGATTCATTAAACCTTTAGAATGATAAGTTCCTTCTTCTGCATAGCAATAAACGCATTTAAGATTACACATATGTGAAACTGTTAACACTAATAACTGTGGTTTAAAATTAATACTATTAAAGCTGCATATCTTATTATCTATAAACGGTTTAACTACACTAACTATATTTGGTGGTAAAAAATCGTTATCTTTTATTTGATGGCTAATTTCTTCATCAATTTCAAGTAGTAATAAGTTTTCTGGCAGAAAAAGAAGATATTTTCCAAAATGATTTATAAGTTTGAACTCCATATTTTCACTCTTCCTTATTAATTTATTCCACTTCTACAATTTATTATATAAATCACATGAAAATATAACAACCTCGAAAAATTTCAATTATAAGTTTTTTTTTTTTTTTTTTAACCATAATTATTTGCAAAATGCTTTTTATTTTAAAATATTTCTAATTTATTTAAAATATATTAACGAATAATGTAAAGCATTTTTTATGTACTAAAACTATTTTTATAGTTTAAAAAATTGTTTTATTTATTTTCCTTATAAAGCCAAGGAAATAACCAATTCCACTAATGCCTTTTTTACAGCCTTCGTTACAAATGCCAACACAAGAGTCGTAAAAGTTAAATTTTATAATAAACAAATGAAAAAATATTTTTGTCAGAAATAGGGAAATTAACAAATAACAACACATTTTTATGGTCTTGTGCAATGTTAATAATAAAACCTTCTTATTTTAGATATTATATTATAAAGCATAAATCAAATTATTCGTAATAATTATGCAAAATAATAAGAAACATTTTAAAATTTCAAGTATTTTTGCTATAATTACATTTAAAAAAAAAAAAAACGCACTATATGAAAATTTTTAGAGTTTGATAGGCGCTTATATATCTTATAAAATAGAATTGTAATTTGTTTAAAAAAATATTTTTCGTTAGTGAAAAAAATATCAAAAGGAACGATATATTATGAATGAAATTTTCAAGGATGCGTCTTTTGTTTTTTTGGATAAAAATCTTAAAATCACACATGAAAGTACAAATTTCACAAAATTTAAGTCGTATTACGTCGTTGATTTACCCGAGTATAATGTGTACTTGCCTGTGCAACTTGAAAAACATAAAATTGTAAAAGTTAGAGAAAAGTTTGTGTGTGATCCTTTTAATAAAATAAACCAAAAAGTAGAGATTCTAAGTTCTCTAATAACAAATAAAAATGGTAAAAACGTATCTAAAATCTTTTATGTTTCACATGTAAATACTGAAGTTGAAATAAAAGTCAAATTTTACGTTAAACTTGTACCTGAAGAATTTCGTTCTTTTATTATAGTGCTAAGGGATAAAGAAGACGTTGAAAAAATTTATATAAGGATATTCAGCTTGATAGAAAAAAGTGGAGAAATGGTATTTTACCTAAAATTTGATGGAAGAAAAATAGTAGGGAAAAAATATTTAGAACTTTATAGTTGTGGAGAAAGATTGTGGTCTGAAAATATTGAAATTATTAAAAACACATATGGGGGGGTGAATTATGGTAAGACCTTATTCATTAACAGCGAACGATGGTACTGGAAGAATGCATGATGGATACTACAACAAAGAAGTAGCAAGAAAAATCGATGAAATAACCACCAAAGCTTGGCAGGCAGATAGAAAAGTAGTGCAAAGTCCATTATTTGAAATTGGATTAGCTGGTATTATAGCTTTAGCAGGCGGACCTACTTCTATGCTGGGGAGATTTGTAACGGGAGCTGCTAGTGGAGCTGCTTCAATTGGTATTAAAAATTTTATTCTTAAAGCGGTAGATTATGCACATGGGCGATAGTAACTTTACAAAACATAAAACTTTATATAGTATTTATCACAAAGGTGGGTGATTATGGATACAAAAAATAATATATTCATTAAATTAAAAACTTGGCTTATTAAAGAATACGTAGAAATAAATATCATACCAATTTTTGCAATTATTCTTTCTATATTTGATATGTATTTATTGCTTTCAAAAGCAAACATTCCACCTTTATCTGATACAGGAGATTTTCGTTGGTGGTTCAAGCTTTACTGGATAGTAATATTAAGTTTCCCATCAATAGCAATATTGAATTTTCTCTCAAACATAATATTTAAAACTTGCAAGAGAGAAAAGATTAGTAAAGTCAAAGTTAAAGGTTGGTGGGTGTCATTTTACTTTGAATATGTTAACATAACAATGGTGCTATGGTCTGTGATACTTTACATATTTTGCGGAACCAGGGATGTACTTAACAAAGGGCTAAAATGGATAATAATATATTTACTAATACTTGTATTAGTACATCCGCTGAATAAAAAGAATATAATTTTTGTTATGATGAAAAATAAAAAAAGACGTTACTTTTGAAAGTTTTGTAAAAATATAAGAAAGTAGGCTTTTTCGAAGAAAAACTTGATATGTTCAAATCACGTGAATTACCAATATTATAGTGCTAAGGGATAAAGAAGACGTTGAAAAAATTTATATAAGGATATTCAGCTTGATAGAAAAAAGTGGAGAAATGGTATTTTACCTAAAATTTGATGGAAGAAAAATAGTAGGGAAAAAATATTTAGAACTTTATAGTTGTGGAGAAAGATTGTGGTCTGAAAATATTGAAATTATTAAAAACACATATGGGGGGTGTTGAATTATGGTAAGACCTTATTCATTAACAGCGAACGATGGCACTGGAAGAATGCATGATGGATACTACAACAAAGAAGTAGCAAGAAAAATCGATGAAATAACCACCAAAGCTTGGCAGGCGGATAGGAAAGTAGTGCAGAGTCCTCTATTTCAGATTGGGCTATCTGGTATTTTGACTGTGGCAACTGGTGGACTGTCTGCAACTAAAACAATAACTAAGTTTGCAATAGGAGCGGCAAGTGGCGCTTCAGGTATTGGCATCACGAACTTTCTCCTAAAAGCTGTAGACTATGCTCATGGAAGGTGATATGGTTGAGGAAAATTCTTAGACTTGTATTAAATCACGCAAGATTTTTCTTCGATACTTTTATCGATGTAGAAAACAAAATATGGACATACTTATTGTTTACATTGTTTGATGTTATTTACCTTTATAAATTCACTAACATGTACCCTATTTTCGGATATGATATACCACATTTGAATATTTATCAAAAAATCCTGCTTATTATTATTTGGATATTGTACATCGGTTATCCGATGGATATTTACATAGAGAAAAAGAATATTAGTAAAAAAAGAGCCATATTTTTCTCCGTGATTTTTATATATGAGATTCCAAATTTCACAAATATTCAGCTCTTTCTCTTTGCAGGTAAGGGAGATGTTGTATATAGAGTCATAATATACTTTCTTTTCATGGCAATTGTTATACTAATTCATCCATTAAACAAAAAAAGGATTTTATTTAGGAAATAGTGTATTGGAGGGATAGTGCGAAAACTAATGCTTGACGATCGTTTAGAAAGTTTTGTGACGAAGGCGGTAGATTATGCGCATGGAAAATAATTTGCTTTTCAAACCTTCTATTTGGTTTGTTGAAAAATGTTTGAATTTCAAAGGTACATCTATTTTTGCAGTAATTCTTTCTCTGTTTGATATGTATTTGATAATTGAAAAAGCAAATTTACCTACCGCATCTCCTGATGGAAATGCTCCTTTGTGGATAAAAATTGTTTGGACTATAATGTTAATTTACTTAGCTACTGGCATAGAGGTTATCTTCAAGAATGAAAAAATGAATAGAAGTAGGGGAGCTGGTTGGATATTTGCAATTTTCATCGAATACATTTGTATAACGACAGTGCTATGGTCTGTGATACTTTACATATTTTACGGAAACAGGGATGTACTTAACAAAGGGCTAAAATGGATAATAATATATTTACTAATACTTGTATTAGTACATCCGCTGAATAAAAAGAATATAATTTTTGTTATGATGAAAAATAAAAAAAGACGTTACTTTTGAAAGTTTTGTAAAAATATAAGAAAGTAAGCTTTTTCAAAGAAAAACTTGATATGTTCAAAGAAAAAGAAGAAATTTAATATACACAACAAATCCAATAAAGACTTTGAATAACTGTTTATGGATCTCACACAAAAAAATTAAAATACAAGTATCTAAAAGTGCATTGGAAAAATATTACTAAATCCACAATAGGTAAATTTACCCATCGATTTATTTAGAATTTATACATTTTTACATAGTTTCTAAAAAAGTCTTTTATTTTGTTCCAACTATTTTCAACTTTCTGAAAGTCTTTATTTTTTTCAGCATCGTCAAAATACGTAAGTGATTTTAAAAAGACTGCTAAATTGTATTTAAGATATTTTTTTGTATCATGTCTAACAAATTGTTGATGCACCATTTATGAATCTTTATCAATGTCCAGAGGTCAAAAAAATCTTTTTTTAGACCTCTTTTACTTATGGCATCTGCCTTCATACAAGCTATATCTTCATCACTTGCCACTGGTACATTTTTTATTTTCTCAATTTCTTTTATAAGAGGATATGGATACTCAAATAAAGAAACCTTTACCCCATTAAGTACAAAAATAAGAGTTTGAGTATCTCTATACACAAATTTAAGTTCTTAAGTAACTCTTTTTCATATAGTTCAAGTTTGAATTTTTCGGTTGGAAAAAGATAAAAATCGAAATCCAAGGGTGGTCTATGATTATATTTTAAAAGAAGAGAAGTACCACCTGCAAGATAAAACTCATGGAAAATGTCTAATTCCAGTATTTTTTCTAAAACATTCTCTTTCTCTAAAATTAATTTGTGCATCAGAAACCTCCAAAATCAGCTGCCAATAGCTTTTATCCCTACCCTGAAACCTGTGGAAATTATCCAAAAAAACTTTTCTCAGGTTGCTTTTTCCATATACTTTTAAAAGCTCTTTTATATCTTCAATATCTCCAAATATCATTTTTCTTATTATAGTCTCATTTCCTCTACAACTATCCCACACAAAATTCATACTAATCATCTCCCATTAATATTATATCATGTGCTGTTTCAAAAATCCAAACAATTAAGATCCTTCGTCGCTTTGCTCCTCAGGATGACGTTCCCTTCGGTGCTTCGCACCTCAGAATGACAGGAAGAGGAGATATCATTCAAGATTCTTCGCACATATTGCTCAGAATGACAAAAAATGAGAAAAGTTTATATTTTTATTTTTGAAACAGCTCCCGCTTTCCTTGATTATTCTGTCTTTTCGTATCGGATCAACTCAATAGAAAATTTTTGATGCTTGCAATGTTAATGCTATTATTGATGTTTCTCACATAACAATAACAGAAGGTAGGAGCAGCAAGTGGTGTTTGAGGTATTTTTGTTACGAATTTTCTCTTAAAGAATGTAAATAATGCTCAAGGAAGGTAATATAGTTAAGAAAACTTTTTAGATTCGTCATAAATTTTGCAAAATTTACAACTCTCTTGATAACATCAAGATTGATGAGTAGTTCTCCGCCAAAAAAAGAGATTCCAACATTTGATTGCCATTTTTCATAAATCACTTTTAGAGCTTTCTTAATTGTTTGCAGATTCATTAAACCTAAACTTCGTTATATGATTTATACAATTTATATTTGTTTTGGAACATGAAAGAAGGGGAGTTGTTTTTTATTTTGGTTTTTCATCAAGAATTAATACATAATTGGAGGATTACCATAACTGCACAGATCAAAAATACAAGGAATTTCACATATCATATCGCATATAACTGTATCTTCACCGCCACAAAGTCCGTCTCCATCTCCGGGTGTAAGACAAGCTTCTATTTGTTCTTCGCTCTTAGGTCCAGTATTTAACAATTTTATTTTCAACTTTTCACTCCTTTCCTTAATCCCCTTCTTTCATGTTGATTATTCAAAACATTATTTATTCTTAATTATTTTTATTACTTTTTCAAGAACAAGATCAGAAACTCCTGTCAACCACTCAAGTCTCTCTTCCGTTGTCATTGTAAGTTCGTAATCTGGTATTACTCTGTTAGGTGAGGAGTAAGATGTGATTGCAGCTGGAATGTAAACATAAATTTTCATATTTGGCAAATAATGATTAATACCACCCATTGTAAAATGTGAGGAATAAATTGGTCTTTCTCCTATTATTCTTCCTATTCCATAACTTTGAACAATACTGGCAAAAGTTATTGCAGCTGAAGCTATACCGTTATCGACAAGTACCCATACTTTTCCATTAAATACAGGACTTCTTGGAGTTATAATCCACGAATAAGTTGTTTCAATTACTCTTCCATCGGTGTTTGTATCATAACGAACTCCTATTCCTGCCAAAGCTTGTATGTTGTACTTGGAGTTTTTAACTTTAACTCTACGTTTCACAGAAAGTTCTTTATTTACGAAATGGCCTAATACTTCAATTACGCTTTGTGGTTTACCACCGAAGTTTCTTCTTATATCTACAACCAGATCTGTCATGTCTTTATTTTCTCTAAAAACTGTGTTCAGAAATTCTCTGAAATCGACAAATAAATTGCCTTTGATGCTAAAACTCCCTATTCTTAATATCCCTATATTTCCTTTTCTTTCAAATTCGTAGGGTAATTTTGATTTCTTAGATTCTTGAACTTTTCTTCTATATTCTTTCATTGTTATAGCCTTTATATTTTTTCTTTTTATAGAGCCGTTATATTCAAATTCTATTTCCGCACTTTTTTTATTCCAAAAACTCGGTATCAAGTTGATATATCGGGAAATTTCATGTTCTTTCCGAGAAGAGTTATCTTTTGTAATGGTGTACTGCTCAAACTCCTTTATTATTTGTGCTGATGGGATGCCATCAATCGCCAAAACTTTTGATTTTATTGGTATATTCTCGATCAATGAAAAAACAACGTAGATATTATTATCTATAACATAAAGAGTCATTGGAAAGATTTGAGAATCATTCGAAATGGGAAGTTCAATACTACAATGGTAATCATTCAGGTAATGGAAAATAGGAGAAACCGCTTTAAAAAATTCAAAACTATCCATAGGTTTGTTAAGTTTTCTTCTTACATCATCAACGATCTCTGCAAATTCTGGGCTTTTAACCAGTCCATTTGGATCAATGTACGCTTCTTTTAGAAGGGCAATAATAAATTCAAAATCTCTTTGAAGTTTTTCTGGTTCAATTTTGGCTGCAAATATCGAGGAAATAAAAACAACACTTGTTAAAAAAAGAACTATTAACACTTTCAAAGATTTTTTCATAAAATCCCTCCTTTTTTAAAACAGTTTATTATGAAACTACTTCTGATTTGTTTGCTTTTGAAAAATTATCTTTTAATTTATCAGGTAAATAAGCATATATTACTAATCCCAATTCAAACAATTTTTTCTTAAAATGGCAACTGAGCTTATCAACGGTATTCCATTCATTAGCCGTAATCAGTGATTCATGATAACATCTACCACCACAAATATATTTTGCCCAGCAGTTAGAACAATCTTGTAAGTGATCCACAGTATAGAGCTTCTCTGAAAATAATCTTCTTGTATTTTCAATAATGTCCTTACGAGTATCTTCAAATATATTTCCAACCTTGCCGTTATTGTTTCCATCCATTCTATGGCAAATGTAAACATCACCCATTGGATTTACAACCAAAACTTTTCTACCACCGCCACACGGATAAAATCTTTTATTTTTACCATGAACAACAGTTATTGCAAGGTTCATCCATCCAAATGTCTTTTTAAAAGCTTGTTTGTAATTTCTATCTCTAACCAGATCTGTAATATATTTTCCAAAATCATTAATTTTCGAAGATAATTCTTCGAAAGTTGGTCTTAAATTTTCATCATTTGTTGTAACTAATTGAATTGTGAATGGTAAATCTAAAGAAGAAAAGTATCCAACTAATTCAATCAAATCGTTATTTATAGAAGTTAACGTAGCACGAATACTAACTCTACCATTTGTGTTATACAATAATAATTTTTTAATACTATTTAAGATAGTATTATGTGTGCCTTTACCAGCTTTTGTGTAACGCAATTTATCATTGTAAAATTGATCTCCATCTAAGCTTATCAGAACACTAAAATCATTATTTGTCAGAAAACATGCAACATCATCTTTTATCAAAATTCCATTGGTTGTCATTCCAAATTTTACATTTCTTCCAATATATTCTTTTGCAAATTTCGTAACTTGTTTTATAAGTTTAAAGTTCAGCAGAGGTTCTCCTCCGAAAAATGTAATTCCCACATTTGATTGACCCTTATCAAAAAAAGTTTCAATTGCTCTTTTAGCAGTTTCAAAATCCATGACTCCTGGATTACCATAAGTTCCGTTGTTTCCATAACAATATTTGCAATTTAAATTACATTCATGAGATACTGTTAGAACTATTGCATTAATATCATACTTTTCTTCAACCGTTTTCGTCAACTCATTTTTTTGTTTAATTGGTAAGTATTTAAATATTTCCTTTTTTATAGATTCTGGCAAAGTACTTTTGTTTTCAAAAAATGAAAATAACTCTTCATCAATCTCAAACAACAACAAATGCTCAGGCAAAAAAAGAAGATGTTTTCCAAAGCGACTTATGAGTTTAAATTCCATATTACCCCTTCTCCCCCGTTAGTTTGTTTATTTAAATGAATGTGAGAAAAAATTCACTTGTTAAATAAAATACTTAAATTTTTTTATATTCCATCCAAATTGCATTATACAATTTATAAATTCACTCGTACAACCTTCAAAAAAATTCATTTTGCCTTTTTTTTTTTTTTTATGACAAATTATTAAAAAAATACTTTGTGTTTTAAATGATTACTAATTTATTGTTTGTGTGTTAACACATTATTTTTTTAATATTACAACGAATTTGAAGATTCTGTCGAGAAATTGCTATAAAAAACACTCACCAAAACAGATTAATAACCCATATCAGAGGAAAAGCTCACCAAAATACTTTCTGAGACACTTGAAATTTGTAAAAAATTTGATTTTGAAAATTTAAATGTTGATAACTATGCAGAATATGTAACATTTAGAAATAAAGGAAAATTATATGGAATTTTAGGGGGGCTTAGATAAAATGTATATATGATCACAACATGATGTGCAGTTTTGCACACCATATTATTTTATTGCAGTAATCAAAAATAATTTAGATAAAGTCACATGCCCTGTACTTATCACTGGAAGTTTAAAAATAATTTAATAAATGATATTGATAAAAAATTGCTTGAGGTTGCAAAGAAAATAGAAACATCATTGACAATATTTAAATATAACGGAAATCACCCCATTATAAAAAGGAATTTTTCAAAAATATATCTATAAGATTTTTAAATGGGAATTTGTAATTTGAATTAAATAAGTTTTTAATGTATTATATAATTGTTGACAAAATTGATATAAGGAATAGAGACGGCTTTTGTACATGCAAAAATGGATAGGGTAATTAAGTTAGAAATGAGCATAGATGTTTATTTCAGGCGTTTTTATAATGGTTCAGCTGAGCAATTAATTAAGATATTGAAGAAACTTCACCAAAAATACGCTCCAGAAGTAAACTTTATACCTGAATTGTAATTCAGTTTCCGAAGATCTTCTAATTGAATGGTTTGAACCTTATCTTTACTTTGACTACTTTAAATCTGTTGATTTATGCAATTAAATCAAAATCTGTTATGAGTTTTTTTGCAAAAAAATAACATCTAGCCGAATATTTACCAAACAAGTAATTATATGTTAAACTGGATAGATAGTATAAAAAAGCACCCGAAAATTATTTGGTGATGGTATAAAGGTAACTGTGAATACAGATGATGCTATAGCGTGGAATTTTTTCAACAGAAAAGTTTAATATAATTAGAATAATCGGAAAGGTTGTCAAGTGTTAGCGATGTTGGATAGGTTAAAGAGTTAGTGAAAAAATAAGATTTTTCATCGTTTCGCTCCTAAGAATGGAGGTAGGAAAGACTTAAAATGACAAAAAAGAATATTCCACAGAATGATTAAAAAATGAGAAGAGTTTATATTTTTTACTTTTTAAACAGGTTCAAAAAAAGCTTGACTTTGCATAAAATTGTTTGTTTTTTGTTCAGTTCCTAGAAGAGTATTATAAGAAAAAAGCTATTATGGGGGATTTAAGTGATAAAAATTATTGATACATTTCAAGAATTTAGAAAAGTTTTTTGTAATAAATTAGATTTATCTGTGAATGAAAAAGTTGAACTGTGGGACAAAAAGTATATATCCAAATATCCTGAACTTGAGAGAAAAATAAAAGAAGATTACGAATTAAATGGGTATAATTGGCAAGAAATAGCAAAAAAACTTGTTTTTAACAATATTGAGAAAAATTACAAAAAAATGATTCAAGCATATCAGAATATAGTGCAAATAATTAATAAAACAAGTAAGAAAAGTTTTGAGATGTTTAATCTAAATTTAGAATTGAATGTAGTACTATATTGCGGACTTGGTAATAGTGCTGGCTGGGTGAATAAATATGAAGGAAAAAGGGCAATATTGTTTGGAATTGAAAAAATTGCTGAACTTAAATGGCATACGTTAGAAAAATTAGAACCACTTGTAGCCCATGAATTATGTCATGTAATACATTTTGAGTTGAGAGGGGAAGATGATTTACCAAGAGGGATTAAAAAAACTAAATACAATTTGGGAATTTGGAGAATATATGAAGAAGGATTTGCACAATTTTATCAAAACAAATTATTAGGAAAAAACGTAGATTCTCGTGGTAAAAAGTGGATGGAACAATGTAATGAAAAAAGGAGAACTTTAAAAAAGTTATACAAAGAAGCCTTGGAAGTGGGAAACACACAAAACTTTTTTGGAGATCGGTTTGAAGTTTTAGGTATCAGTGATGCTGGTTATTTTTTAGGAGCTGAGTTAATAAAGAAATTAGATCAAAAATACTGTATAGAAGACTTGGCTCGATTAAATTTTGAGATAATAAAAAAAGAAGTATTAACTTATTTATCTGAGTAAAGATATAATGTATGATTTATCACATATAAAAAGAATTCTTAAAATGGTCAAAAGGTTAGCAACACATTGTGAAAACGAAATAGATATGGATTTAATTATATATGGTGCTTATTTTCATGGAATCCTTTATAAAAAAGAAAAACAAATATTGAAAATTCTTAAAACTAAAGAATTGTCAAAGGAAAAAATTAATAAGATAATTCAGGTTTCCTGGAAATCTCAAAAGAAAAAAACTCCTGTAACATTAGAAGGGAAAACCCTTCATTGGGCTCACTTAATTGAAGGAGGTAAGACTTTCATAATTTGAAATCCTTAATTGCTGGTACTTTAAGAGGTCAAGTATTAGAAGAAACAATAGAGTATATTGAAAAAAACATACTTGGAAAATTCAAGCCTTACCTTTCAGAAACACAGAATCTCTATATCGATAAAGAAGAATTTGCAAGGAAGTTTTTAAAAGAGTTAAAAGAAAATTTATGATTGCTGAAAAGAAGGAATTTGTATGAAAAAAGGTGATAGATTGTTCGTTAGAATAGATTATAGAATTAAAGATATTAAATTTGGACCAACAGATTTTGAAGATCGTTTAAAATAGTTAAACGATGTCGCAGCTAAGAGGTATTTTATTGGTGGAGGTTTCTTAAATGAAGATGACGGAATGCTTATTTTTGAAGCAACAGATTTAGATGAAGCTACTGAAATTGCAAACAATTATCCTATAATAAAAAGAAAATTGTATACTTATAAACTGTTTGAGTGGGAGTTAGTTGTTCTTTCTAATAAAAACGGTTATTGATACTTTTTTCATGGTTTTTTATCTATAATTTTTATAAGTCTCTCTATTTGTGGATCTTTTTTATTCAGTATATCTTCCATTGTTGTATAAACTTCGATATCAGGGTATAGGCGTCCTCCGGATCGTTATTAATGTTAGGCCTCATCCATTTTTTGGGGATACATAAAATTTAAATCCTGGAATTGGTAGTTGAAATCTTAAAATATCTCCATAGCTGGATGGTTGATTTCCTGTTGGAGTGCCTATTATCGTTCCTAAAAATGTAAAAAAAAGGATTATTATTGTTGGTTAGATATTACTGTTTAGAAGAATTAGAGAAAAATTCAAGTTTTTCCTTTAATCTATAAGATTTTCCTTTAATTAAGATTACGTGGGAATGGTGTAATAGTCTATCTAATATTGCTTGAGCTAATACAGGAGAACCAAATATCTCGCTCCATTCTGAGAACGGAGTATTGGTAGTTATTATTGTTGAATGTTTTTCATATCTTTTTGAGATTAGTTGGAAGAATATATTTGCTCCATCTCTATCTATTGGTAAATATTCTATTTCATCTATTATTAATACTTTGTATTTTACAAAGTGTTTAAGTCTTACTTCTAATCTGTTTTCTTTTAGAGCTTTTTTTCAATTGAGCTATTAATTCTTGGAAATGTATAAAATATGTTGAATATCTATATTTTTCTATTCTTAATGAAACTGCAAGATGCGTTTTACCAAATCCTGAAGTACCTACAAATAATATATTTTCATTATTTTCTATAAATATTAAGCTTTTTAAATCTAAAAGTAGTTTTCATTAATTTTTAGATTAACTATTTTTCCTATGTATTCTGTTGGAAAGGAGTATTTATTCCCTTTGTAGTATATTGTAGTATATTAATGAATCTTTAACCTTAACAGAGTGGTCTACATATGATTCGATATGTCTTCTTGGCAAGTGGGATAAATACTCTTTTTCTTTTTGAAACAACAATAATGGCGGAACATTTGTTGCTTGGCTTATTTGTGTGTTGACTTTTTTATTTATTCTTCTGATTATATCTTTTAGTTCTTCCTCACTTTCAAAAGCGTAATCATATGCTAATAACCAATTTAAAAATTTATTTGCTGACTCTACTTTCCCTTTGGTATACGAGTGTCTTGGTTTACACACTTTAATTTTAAATCCAAAATCTCTCGCAAAAGCTTTCATCTTGTTGTTTATTTTTCTACCACTTTCAGTGATGTCAACAACAGATTTCATATTGTCAAATAATATCTCTTGAGGAACACCACCTGTAGTTTTAAATGCATTGATTAAACATTCAAAAATATCTTGTTGTGTCTTGCTTTGTCTGTATTCAAAGTAACAGTATCTTGAATATCCCAATTTGTAATTAAATACATTTACCACAAATTCTTCTCCATCCTTTGAATGTAACCTCATATTTTCTTTCCAATCTACTTGAGCTTGAATACCAGGTAAAGTTTCAAATCTTGGATGCCCTTTAGTTTTTTTCTCTGGTCTCAACCCCTTCCTTTTTACATATTTCCTAAAGTTTGAATATGTCCCTACCACTCCCCCTTCTTCATCTCTTAACCTTTCATATGCTGCTCTAATCGTGATCCCCTTAATTGACATTAACATCGATATCTTTTCAAAATATTTATCTAACTTGCTAGATTTGTTCATTTCCAATATTTCTTTACTGTCCTTCTGTCTATCCTGTATATCCTGGCTAATTCAGAAAAGTTCGGCCTCAAATCCATTCCCCTTAACATTTCCAAATGTTGTTTGATTTTTTCTGGTATCCCTCTTTCCTTTGGAAGGATACCATTTATGTACATTTTTGTGCATTTTTATTTTCCTCTTCTTGGCCATTTGTATTTTACCATTTACATCTTTGGTTTTTGCGTAATATTCGGTAATATGTGCTTCTTGAAATCCATACTATTTTACACAATATTTTAATGCTGAATTCTTTGTTTAGTTGGTTTATTACTTCAATCTTTGTTTTTTATTTCTTTTTCTTCAAGTATCTTTTTCATAGAGAGTTTCAAATATGCATTCTCAGCTCTCAACTTTTCATTTCTTATTCTAAAGTTTTCTTCTTTGGCCTACCTCTTTTTAGTTCAACAGTAAGATAGTTGCTAATCTACAAACGAACTCTGCTTTGATCAATACCCAAAAGAGAAGAAATGGTTCTTTTTGGAAGTTTCTCTTCAAAGTGAAGTCTAATGACTTCTTGTCTTAGTTTAGAATAATATTTCTTAAATTTCTGCCCTTTTTTGTCAAAAAAATACACCCCCTCGTTGGTTTTATTTTACCACTTCGAGGTGCTTTTTTTATTGTTTCATTTTTCATAATATGATTAAAAGCTATTTTAATTTTTCTTTTTTTACATTATTAAAAATTACGGGCTTATTTTTGATTATAAAGTAGATTAATGTTAATCTTTGTTTTTCATCAATGACCAAATAAGTTGGCTCTTTTTTTCATTAGGGGTTATAGCTTTGTTTTTGGATTGTTGATTGGATTTAGCTATTTTCTATAGTATTATGATTCTTACAGATAGACCTTTGTATGGAGAAACTAATAAATCTCTAACTTTTGTTTTATTCTAAACAAAAGGTCTTTGAATGTCGAATAATGCTATATCTTCAGTGTCAATTAAAGATAGCAAGTTACATATTTGTCAATGCGTTAGAACAAATAGCATATTTACATTGGTGTTGTTTTGCACTGTAATCTTCCTATACATAAATAATTAAATATAAAATATAATTTGTATGTTATGTTTTGTAACGCTTCTACTATGATATTATACATTAATTAAGTTGTTTGAAAAAAGTTTTTAATAAAAAATAAGTATATTACAAAGTTGATTTTCTTTCGGAGAAATATTTTTTTGAAGTTACAGCTATATATAAATATAATCAAGCAGAAATACCATTTAAAAAGTATTTAAGTGGTGTATTTATATTGCGTTTAACGATATTGTTACGTTGTTGAAATTGAAAAAATATTGATTCTTTGTTATTATGAAGTAGTGTAGCTTTTTTATAAAAGCTTTGTCACAATTATTTTAAATAGGAGGTATAAAGTATGAACAAATTATTTAAAGTACGGGTAGTAGCTTTATTAGTTCTTCTTGTTTTCACCACGGGTTTGTATTTTGGTGAAAACGTTTCTTTGAAAAATTATGTGCTTGTAACTGTAAATTCGAAAGTTAAAATTATGGATTTTAGTGATCCAATGTATCCAGAAGAAGTTAGCCAATTTTATGCAAAAACTGCTAATAGATCATACGTTAATGGAAATTATGTATATGTTACAGCTAAAAAAAATGGTCTTATGATATTTGATATATCTGATTTAACAAATCCAAAACAAGTTGCAACTGTTAACACTAATGGTGAAACATATGCTCTATATATAAGAGATAATTATGCCTATGTTGTAAATAAAAAAAGATTTTTTGTAGTATTTGACATATCTAATCCTGAAAGTCCAAAGCAGATTAGTCAGCTTGAGTTATTAAGTAATACTAATTCATCTATAAGGATGGCGGATATATGGGTTGAAGGAAAGTATGCATATGTAGCTTGTAAAGGTGATGGTTTTGCGGTAATTGATGTATCAAATCCTAAAAGTCCAAAATTAGTTAGAATAATTAATAATAAAGAGTTCTTTGATAATGACAGCGACTCGTTTGCAGTAACAGTCGGAATATATGCAAAAAAAGATTATCTCTATATGATAGATTGGAGATTTGAATTAGTAGTATATAAAATATCTAAGCCTACAAAACCAAGACCAGTTACAAATCTTGAACTTGGAGAAGGCTCTGTTAATGATATATTTGTGAAAGGAAAGTATGCGTATATTTCACTTAATAAAGGTGTTGCAGTAGTTGATATATCTAACCCTAAAAAACCAAAGAAAATTGTAATGTACAAGACTAATGATTCTGTGCCAGGAAAAGTATATGTCTTAGGAAATTATGCATATGTTCCAGTGGGGTATAAATTAGAAATAGTTGACATATCCAATATAAAAAGACCGAAGAAAGTTAAAACTCTTAAATTAGATGGATATGGACCGCGCGTAACTGGTTTAGGTGAATAATAAAAATAAATATAAATATTTCAAAAAAATGGCTTCGGTGAAGTTTCGAAGCCATTTTTTTAATAATATGATTTATTTATTAAGTGCGTAGTTAAAAGGGGTTAAATCTTTCACATGTATGTGTTTAGAATGACAAGAAAAGGAAATACATCTTAAAATAACAAAAGATCAGGGTGTATTTTAGAATGATGGGAGGATCTAGCGAACTTTAGAATAAGAAAAGAATAATCTTCCTTTAAACGAGCAGTCAATCTTGGCAAAAGTATGGCTAGGACTGTTGGTCTTGTGCTTCTGTCAACATCAGCTTCATTTTATATGGAAATAATTAGTGGAGTGGAAGATATTCTTTCTGCTAATAACTATTATAGCTTTTTATGACATTTGAAACTTTAAATGATAAAGAAACAATTTGTAAAAAAATCGTTTATTATTAGAAAAAAAAGCAAGTGGATGAACTTATCGTTTTTGATCTAGAAGCGAGTGAGGCTTTTGTACATCAAATGTCAGAAATTAAGAAACCGTGTGTATATCTTGAAAAAAATTTAAAAGTTCTAATATATACGGCCTCATTTGATAATGAATTTTGAAGTTTGCTTACTATGCAGCACCTCTTGGAAGCTCATGGCTTCGAAAAAATAGTTTTTGTTATGAGTCTTTTTGATAGTTATCATGTTTTGTAGAGATTAGAAAGTTATAGAAGAAAACTTTTAGAATAGTGGAATAAAGTATGATGAGTCGTTTGTTTTTTTGGATAATTTTACAAAAGAAGACATGGAAAAAGTGAGTGAGGCTATTTTTTTAATCGACCCTGAAGCGATTTTTGCTTCAAACGATGAAATAGCTTTGGGATTTGGTTACAGGGCAAAACAGCTTGGCCATTTACCTACTGAGATACATGCTATAGTAGGTTTTGATGATGATCGTTGAGCAGAATCTTTCTCTTACAACAGTGTGACAACCAAAAATGCCAATAAAAGTTAAATTTCATACAAACGTTCTTGTAAGAAAATCTTGTGGTTGTTGTTTTAAGAGTGATTTTTAAACAACGTGTATGTAACCATAGTTTGTTTTATAAAAAGGCATAGATATATTTTGGATACGAATACTTTTTTGATGATTGTTGTGAATACATAATAAAACGCCAAAAACACCATGCCCTTGGATAAATTTTATTTCTAATGGGAATTAGCAATTTCAAAATTGAATAGAATAGCAAGATGGTGCCTATTATAAAAGATGATTAGAGGAAATATATTTACATTTGTGATGTTGTTATCGACGATATTCGGTTTCCTTTTTTCATGATTAAAGATATTTGTTTCAGGAGAAAACCTAGTTGAAATTTGGATTTTCGCTTTAAAAAATGAGAAAGAAGTTGAAAGAAAACTTATTTGAGTCTTTTTAAAAAATAAAGAGATATAATTGTTATGTGAAAAATTAAATAAAAAACTATTTGGATAACTCTATTAAATTGTACAACACAAATTTTGCATATCATGTGTTCTAGGTATTTTCGTGGTTTACCTTTCTTTTTAGAATATTGCAAAATAAATTCGTAAAATTCTTTGTTGAATTTATAACTTCATCTTTCCCTTTTTTCCTTTTTTGAACAGGCTTGCTTGAAAAATTGACTTAAGTAAAAAATTTTATTATACTTATGAGTAGGAAGGGATGAGATATGTGGTAATTTCATATTATATGTATGTGGGATTTTCGATACTTTCAAATATTTTATATTTTTTCTATAAAGAGCTTGCAGAAGTTTTTTTGGGACTTTCATCAATCTCTTTTTTGATTTTTTTGTATGTAATAGGCTTAAAAATTAAAAGAGAATTAAAGATAAATGTTTTATCCATTTATTATATTGTTTTAAGTCTTGTAATTTTTTCCTTTTTTCCGCTTTATTTGACATCTTCTATTTTTACGTATTTCTTTTCGCAAACTCTTGCTTTACTGTTTGTGCTTTTATACTTAAAATTGATTTTGAGCGTTTTAAAGTCAAGACTATCTATTTTTAATTTAATTTTGTTTTCTATATTAACATTTGGAATATATTCTTATGTGTTTTTTTATAAATTAATAAAAGAAATTGAGAAAAGTTTGACCTGATAAAATAATTGAGTTAAAATATACATGTAAAGTGAATAATTTCCCGAGGGGAGCTCCATATTCCGGAGCTGAGAGGAAGGTGGAAACCTTCGACCCTTAGAACCTGAACCGGGTAATACCGGCGGAGGGACTGGGGAAGAGAAAAAAATGAAATTTTGCCCTCCGGTGGAGGGCAAAATTTTTTTAAGGAGGGATTTAAGATGTGGGATTTAGAAATTTCAAAAATTATAGTAGAAGAATTTACCGAGAAATTAAAAAAAAGTTTAGATGTAGATGTAGCAATTGTTGGAGGGGGGCCTAGTGCGTTAGCCGCTTCATATGTTTTATCGAAAAATGGGTTTAATGTGATAATTTTTGAAGAAAAAAATGAACCAGGAGGTGGGACATGGGGCGGAGGGATGTTATTTAATGAATTAGTTGTAGAGGAAGATGTTGAGTGGTTTTTAGAAGAGCTAGATATGAAATACAAGAAAACTAAAGGGTTTATTTCTATTGATTCCGTACATTTTGCTTCAGCTTTGTTGTACAATTCAACAAAAGTGGGTACAAAAATATTTAATAATGTTTTTGTAGAAGACGTTCTAATGAGCAAAGAGAGAATAAACGGTGTGGTAATTAATTGGGCACCTGTTATAAGGCAAAGGTTACATGTTGATCCTATAACAGTAAAGGCAAAATATGTTATTGATGGTACTGGACATCCTGCAAGTGTAGTTAATATGGTTATAGATAGAAATTTATCAATTGACTTACCTCTAGGAAAAATAAGGGAGTTTCCTATGAATGCAAAAGAAGGTGAAAAATTTGTTCTTGAAAATACTAAAGAAATTTTACCGGGGTTACTTGTAATGGGAATGGCCGCGGTATCTGTTGGGGGTGGTCCAAGAATGGGGCCAATATTCGGTGGTATGTTAAAGTCTGGAATTAAAATTGCAAATATTATTATCGAGAATATTGATGTTGAGGTGAAAGGATGACAATAATAGATGAAATAAAAAGTGGTAAGGTTCCTTCAATTCTTAATGAAATATCAAAAAAAGAAGGAAGAAGTATTGATTATCTTGTAAAAGGATTATTAGATGGGACAATAGTTATACCAAAAAATAATAATCATGTTTCTTTGAAAAATCCAATGGGGATAGGAAAAGGTTTAAAAATAAAAGTTAATGCAAATATTGGTACTTCTTTTGGATATGATGATTTTGAATATGAGTTAGAAAAGTATAGGACATCAAGAAAATATGGAGCAGATAGTGTAATGTTTCTTTCTACATGGGGAGATTTGGATTTTCAGAGAAAAGAGTTATTAACAATTTCGGATATTCCCGTAGGTACTGTTCCAATTTACGATGCAGCGGTCGTAGCATATAAGGAAAATAGGAATGTTGTAGATTTTTCGGAAAAAGATTTTTTGAAAATATTTGAAAAACATGCAAAACAAGGTGTAGATTTTGTTACTTTGCATGTTAGTATTACAAAAGATATTGTAAAAAAACTAAAAAAATCTAATAGAATAATGAAAATAGTAAGTCGTGGCGGTTCTATTATTGCAGGTTGGATAATTAAAAATGGATTTGAAAATCCGTTTTATAGATACTTTGATGAAGTTTTAGATATTGCTAGAGAATATGATGTTACACTGAGTTTAGGAGATTCTTTAAGGCCCGGGAATTTATTTGATTCGTTGGATAGGTTACAATTAGAAGAGTGGTTTATATTTGAAGAGTTAGTTGAAAAAGCTCGAAGTAAGAATGTTCAAGTAATACTGGAGGGGCCTGGGCATGTTCCAATTGATCAAATAGAGTCTACTGTTGAATTAATGAAAAAGTATGGGAAAAATGCTCCAGTGTTTTTACTTGGGCCAATAGTTTTAGATGTTGCACCTGGATATGATCATATTACCTCATCGATTGGATCGGCAATTGCCGCAAAAAGTGGAGCGGATTTTATTTGTTATGTAACTCCCTCGGAACATTTATCATTGCCTTCTGTTGAAGATGTAAAATTAGGGGTTATTTCTTCTAAAATTGCGGCAATGGCTGTAGATTTTTCAAGAGGAAAATTTATTGAGGAAAATTATAAAGTAGCTATTTCAAGAAAAACCTTAAATTTTGAAAACATAAAAAAAGTTGTTTTAGACAAGGAGATAGTTGATAAATATTTAAAGAATAGACCGTTTCACGGGAAAGGTTGTTCAATGTGTGGACCATTTTGTTCATTAAAAATTGTAGAGGAGTATTTGAAAGAATGAAAATAGGAGTTTCAACGAGTGTTATAAGGAGTGATTTTAGATTTTTGAAGTATTTTTTGGAAAAATTCGAAGATTTAGATTTTTATGAATTAGGATTTTTGAGTCCCTTATTTGTGAATAACTTGTTTAATTTGAAAAAGTCATTTGGAATACATGCTCCATTTATATTTAAGATGGATTTTCATCCTAAATTAACGTGCAATGATTATCATGAAACATTTAGGAAGATTAGGCAAAGTGCTTTTATGGCCAAGTATTTATCTGCCAAATATTTAATAGTACATTATCCAGATACATTACAATTGCAAGATTGGAAAGATAATTTTAAATTATTGGATGAATTAAAAGGTATTATTAAGATTAGGATTGAAAATACATTTGGGAATAAATATTTTTATGCGGCAAAAGATTACAAATTTTTATGTGAAGAATTGGGGTTGACTATGTGTGTTGATATTGGACATCTTTTACTTGATGAAAGGATAAATCCATTTGATTTTATAGAAGAATTGTCAGATTTTGTAGAAGAATTTCATGTGTATTACGCAGATGATAAGACTTATAAAAAATGTCATCATTTACCGTGGTCTGATAATGAAAAATACATAAATTTGTTAAATTTTATAAAAGAATTTGATGTGGATATAGTAATTGAAGCAACACCAGACTGCAAAGGGTTAGATAGACTTTTGAATTTCTGGAGGTGAATTATGAAAAAATTATTAATAATTTCAGGATTTGATCCTTCGTCAGGTGCTGGTTTAATACAAGATGTTGGTATTGCTACTGCTATGGGGATGAGTGTATATTCAGCAGTCAGTGCATTTACCAAACAAACGCTCGAAAAGACATATAATGTAAAATTTAGAGAGATTTCAGAAATTTTAGATGAGATAGAGTTATTAGAAGATGTAAGTGTGGTAAAAGTTGGAGTAGCACAACCTAAAATAATAAAGGAATTGAGAAATCTTTTTAAAAATTCAACAATTGTTTGGAATCCAGCTTTGGAATCTTCAAGCGGATTTAAATTTTTAGATGAGGAAGAAGTAAAAAGATATATGAAATTTGCAGATTATATTGTTGTTAATAGCGTTGAAGCAAAGAAAGTTGGAATATTTGATAATATGGTTATTACAGGTGGACATGAAAATACGGAGATGATAGAAATAAAATATAAAGGTAAGGTTTTTCAACATGAAAGGATAAGAGGTAATTTTAGGGGGACAGGTTGTGTGTTTTCAACATTGTTTTCTTCGCTTTTGGTTTTAGGATATACTCCTGAAGAGTCAATCAAAAGGGCATCGGAAATTTTAGTTAGAGTTTTGAAGAGATCTAAAGACAGAGTGCAGGTTGAATTATTAACAAGAGAATGGCAAAAAGTTGAAGTCTTAGATGAATTAAATAGTATAGTAATGGATATTATGGAAATAGGTCATTTGACTATTCCAGAAGTTGGACAAAATGTTTCGTATGCATTACCTTGGGCGGAAAGTGAAGAGGAAGTGGCAAAGTTTCCCGGAAGAATAAGGTTGGTTTTTGGCAAGCCTCATTTTTTAGGTGATGCAACTTATAAGGGGAAATCTCATACTGCAAGGATGACACTGGAAATGATGAAAAAATTCCCTTATATAAGGTGTACGACAAATATAAAATTTAATGAAAAATACGTAGAAAAAGCAAATAAAATAGGTCTAAAAGTGTATGAGCATTTAAGATATTTGGAGCCTAAAATGGTAAAAGAAAAAGAAGGACAGTCTTTGAGATGGGGAATTGCAAACATTATACAAGATTTAGATAAATCACCTGATATAATATATGATAAAGGTTTTTGGGGAAAAGAAGCAATGATAAGAGTTTTTGGAAGAAATCCTAGAGAGGTTATTGAAAAGGTAAAAAGTGTAATTTTCTAAAAAAGACTCCTTTATAGTTAAATATTGTTTTTTATTTATTGAATTTGCCTTATTTTGTGGTATTATATATTTAGGCAAACTAGAAAAAGGAGGATTTCTATGAAAAAAATTGCAGTTATGACTAGCGGTGGAGATGCTCCAGGAATGAATGCTGCTGTACGTGCTGTTGTTCGTTATGCTGTAAAAAATGATATAAAGGTTTTAGGTATTCAAAGAGGTTATGCTGGGTTATTGGATGAAGATTTTATAGAAATGGATTTTGCATCTGTTGGGGGAATAATGGAAAAAGGAGGGACTATCCTAAGAAGTAGTAGATGCCCTGAATTTGTAAGAAAAGAGACTAGAAGGGAAGCAGCATCAATTCTTGCAAAGCATGGAGTAGAAGGATTAATTGTAATTGGTGGAGAAGGTAGTTTACACGGTGCGATGTTTTTAGAAGAGGAACAAAAGGTGCCAGTTGTAGGAATTCCAGGAACGATAGATAACGATATTGCAATGACTGATATGAGCATTGGAGTAGATACATGCTTAAACACTGTTGTTGATGCTATACAAAAATTAAAAGATACTGCATCATCGCATGAAAGAGCATTTATTGTAGAAGTTATGGGGCGTTCATCTGGTTACATTGCTACAGTGGCTGGGTTAGTTACTGGAGCAGAAGCTATAGTAATTCCAGAAATACCCGTTAATTATGAAGCTCTTGGAAATAAGATCCTGAAGGAAAGAGAAAGGGGAAAAATTAATTGTATAGTTGTAGTGGCAGAAGGTGCGGCAAGTGCTTATACAGTTGCAAGACATCTTGAACATAGAATAGGATATGAGACTAGAATAACAATATTAGGACACATTCAACGTGGAGGTTCCCCTACTGCTTTTGATAGATTGTTGGCATCTAGAATGGGAGTTGCAGCTGTTGAGTTTTTAAAAAGGGGTCAAAGTTATGTTATGATGGCTTTACAGGGAGGAAAAATTGTTCCAGTAAAGCTCGATGAAGTATTAAAACAAAAGAAGTCATTGAATATGGAATTAGTGGAATTAACGGCTTTATTGTCATGATGGTAGTAAAGTTTAGCAATGGGTATGTTTGGAAAGATGGTAACTTTGTAAAAAAGGACTTTTTTGTAGAAGGAAACAAATTTGTTTATCCAAAAAAATTTGATAAAGAAGTTAACCTGGAAGGGAAATATATTCTTCCGGGTTTTTCTGATTCACATGCACATATTTTAGGTGTAGGAATAAAAAAATTAACTTTAGATTTAAGTGATGAAAATTTTGAAAAAATTCTAGATATAGATAGTGATATAATTTTAGGAAGAGGCTGGGAAAAGATAGATAATAAAGATTTTTTTGATACAGTTAAATCTCCAGTTATTTTGATTAGAAAGTGTGGTCATGTTGCATTTCTAAATAGGAAAGCGCAAAGGCTTTTGAAAATTAACAATTATTATATTTTCGAAGATGAAATAGAAAAAATATGGGAATACATCCCTTCTGAATTTTTGGTAAGGGCTTTTAAAGAGGGGATAAATGAGTTTTTAAAACATGGGATTACGAGTGTACATTCAGATGATTTACATGGGATTTCATTTGAATTGTTAAAGAGACTTTTGAAAGAGAGTAAATTACGTGTATATGAAAAATTATGTACAAAAAATCCATGGGAATTTGAGTTTGGTAGCTATGGAATATCAAAAATTTTTGGTATAAAGCTTTTTGCAGATGGTTCATTAGGTGGTAAAACAGCATTTTTATCTAAAACGTATAAAAATAATAGTGGTTTTGGTATTTTTACTTTGCCGGATAATTTTAGTGATATAGTGGAATTTGCAGAGAAAAATAACTTGCAAGTATGTGTTCATACAATAGGTGATGAGGCACTAAGTAGAACTATTGAGGCATTTGGAAAGAAAACAGGTCATAGAATTATTCATGCACAATTTGTAAAAAAAAGGGACTTTGAAAAGCTATCTTCCTTTAGTTTTTCTGTACAACCTCATTTTTTCTTTGAAGATTTGAATTTAATATCTAGTGTTGATTTTAGTAATATACTTTTATATCCTTTTAGAAATATGTATGAAAATAATATTTTGATTTCTTTTTCAAGTGATGGACCAGTTTCACCAATTTCCCCTTTATATGTAATTCAAGCTGCTTTAAAATTGGGCTTTTCCTTTAGCGAGTCAATCTCATTGTATACTGAATTTTCTGGAAAACTAATTAAAGAAAATATTGGGGTTATAAAACCCCAATATCTGGCTGATTTTATTATTTTTAAAGATAAAACGTTAAGAAATTTAGAAAAAGTTTTTGTAAACGGTGAACTTGTTTATGATACCTTAACTCTGAATCCATAAGTTTGTCCTACTTTCCTTTTTAGATCTTTTATCATACCTTTAACACATTCAATACAACTTGTATCTACTTCAAATAGACAAATTTTATTTGGGTACAGTGTATAGTGTGGTCTGTATGGATTAGGGGTTAGATTTGGCATTATTACATTTGCCCCAGACTTAAGAGCCATTTGTCTTCCAAATGGATGAAGACTTCCCATAGCAGTGGTTGCAGGAATATTTGCAGTGGGAATTAATATTCTGGCAAGCGCTATTATTTTTAAGGTTAGTTTTAAATCACCACCTTTTGCATTTTTCAAAGGAGTATTTGGATTTGGAATAAATGGACCAATACCTATCATGTCTGAATCAAGTTCTTTTAAAAAGAGTAGATCTTTTGCTAATTCTCTAGCTCCTTGCCCGGGTAATCCAACCATGCACCCCGCTCCAACTTCATAGCCTAATTCTTTTAACTTAAAAAGGTGTTTTTTTCTATTTTCAAAAGTATCATGTGGATGAAGGTTATTGTATAATTCTTCATCTGCCGTTTCGTGTCTCATTAGGTATCTATCGGCACCGGCATCTTTCCAAATTTTATATTCTTTAAAATCTCTTTCGCCAATGCTTAGAGTTATAGCAACGTTAAGTGATTTTATTCTTTTTATTAGCTTTTCAATTATTTCAGTGGTATAGTAAGGATCTTCACCTGACTGTAAAACTATTGTTTTTATGTTTTTTTCTGATATTAATTTAGCTCTTCTAAAAATTTCATCGGGGCTCATTCTGTATCTTTTTATTTTATTATTTGGGGCCCTTAATCCGCAATATAGACAATCCATTTTACAGTAGTTAGAAAATTCTATAATTGCTCTTATGTGTATTTCATCACCTACGTATTTTTTCCTAATTTCATCAGCAAATGATAAGATTTCATTGTCGTATTTGTTGGTAGATATTAGATATTCAAGTACTTCAAGTGTAACATTATCTTTTTGAATTTTTTTCAGCATTTCTAGCATATTTTATCACCTCTAAAAGTAGTTTTCTTAAATATTCATCATCTTTGGAATGGATATTTTCACAGAAAATAATATATTCACTATCTTCATAAAGTACTTCCGGTGGGAGATAATATTCATTTCCCGCTTTTTCTATGAAACTTATTCTTTTACCAATTTTTTTGTTTATCCATATTTTACAATTGTATTTCTTTGCTATTTTATTTAACAAATCCTTTAGTTTAAAATCTGACATCTCTCTCACCTTTGTCTATTTTGTTTAGACCATCTTTTACTGTTTCTTTTTGTTTTGTGTCAAGTTTTTCTACTTCCGTTTTTATTACTTTTTTTCCTATTTTATACGTTTTTTCAGAAGCATAATCATTTAGGTATTCATTTAATGTAAATAATGCATTTGGAGTACAAAATCTTTTTACAAAACCTGGAATTGCAAATTCCATGAAGTGTTCGCCTGTTCTTCCTGCTCTATAACAAGCAGTACAAAAAGATGGGATATAGTTTTCTTTTAAAAGTTCATAGATAACTTCATCTAATGTTCTTGTGTCGCCAAGAATAAATTGACTTTTTTTAATTACTTCTGGATCTTTTTCAGAATATGAACCAACACCTATGCTTGAGCCAGCATCAATTTGTGAAACTCCAAGTTTTAAAACTTCTCTTCTTATATTCATTGGTTCTCTTGCAGTTAATATTAACCCTGTATATGGCACAGCTAGTCTTAAGATGGCAACTATCTTTTTAAAATCTTCGTCGTTAACTTGATATGGAGGCCTTTTTGCTGTGGGAGTTCCAACAGCTGGTTCTATTCTTGGAAATGAAATTGTGTGAGGTCCTACTCCAAATCTTTCTTCAAGGTGAATGGTATGATAAATAAGACCCATAACTTCAAATTTCCAATCGTATAATCCAAATAAAGCTCCAATTCCAACATCATCAATTCCAGCAAGCATGGCTCTATCAAGTCCATATAGTCTCCACGCAAAATTAGATTTTGGCCCTCTAGGATGCATTTTTTTGTACGTTGGTATGTGATATGTTTCTTGGAATATTTGGAATGTTCCTATACCAACTTCTTTTATTATTTTATATCCTTCAACGGTTTGTGGTGCAGCATTGACATTTACTCTCCTTATTTCACCGTTTCCAACTTTTGTGTTATAAATATTATCAATTGTCTTTGCAATGAACTGAGGTGAATACATAGGATGTTCACCGTAGACAACTATAAGTCGTTTGTGACCTTTCGTTACAAGTGCTTTTACCTCATCTTTTAGTTTTTCTATAGATAGGGTTTTCCTAATAACATCTTTGTTTGAAATTCTAAATCCACAATATTCACAATCGTTTATACATTCGTTTCCTATATAAAGTGGTGCAAATAATACAATTCTATTTCCATATACTTTTTCTTTTAATTTTCTTGCTGCTTCAAAAATTTCTTCCCACAATTCATCCGAGTTGGCATTTAGTAAAGTTGCAACTTCATACGGTGTAAGCCTTTCTTTATTGAGTGATTTTTGGAGAATATTGCGTATTTTTTCACTTTCTGGATTTTTTGTAGATTCAAGTATGGAAAGAATTTCGCCAGTGTTAATAAAGGTTTTTTCATTTTCATTTTCTTTTACAAAAACATACATAATTATGCCTCCTTTTTTATTAATAAACTTTTTACTTTTACGGTTTTTAATTGTCCTAATTTTCCGGTAAAACTTCCAAGAGTATCATTATTTGCTTTGAAAAGCAAAAAGATAACAGCACTATTTTCTTCCTCAATAGGATATCCAACTCTTAATTTTATATACTTTGAGTAGTTATGTAATATCTCATTTACTTTGTCATATATATCGTTCCTGTTTCCTACCACAATATTTATAGAGTAGAAATTTTCCATAAAAAATCCCCCTTTCCAAAAATACCAAGGAAAGGGGGAAAAATCCCTTATAACTTTTCACCCCTTTCCTTGGTCTCAGGTAGTTCCCTCAACCTCAGAAAGGAACTATTTAATTTCGAAAGATTACGTACTATTCAGCTGCTACTTTATTTTTAACTGATCTATCTGTATAGTGCGTATGTAACAGTTCGTGAGCAATGTGACTATATGGTTTTTCAAGGAATTCTTCATATAGTTTTTGAACATCTGGGTTTTCATGTGATCTTCTAAGTGTACTAAGTTCATCTATTGAATAAATAGCCATTGCACGTTTTTTGAGTATTTCTGGATCAAGGCTCTTTGGTTGTCCTCCACCACCGATACATCCACCAGGACAAGCCATAATTTCGATAAAATCGTAATATCTTCTTCCATCTCTTATGTCATCTAACAATTTTTTTACATTGGCTGTACCATGCGCAATTGCAATTTTTATTTTTTTACCTTCAATATCAATTTCTGCTTCTTTAATACCGTTTAATCCTCTTACATCGTCGAATTCTAGTTTTGGCAGTTGTTTGTTTGTTATTATTTCGTATGCGGTTCTAAGTGCAGCTTCCATAACTCCACCGGTTACACCGAATATTGCACCTGCACCAGTGGAAGTGCCAAGTGGATTGTCAAATTCTTCATCTTTTAATCCGGCAAAGTTAATTTCTTTTATTTTTATTAATTTTGCAAGTTCTCTTGTGGTTATGACGTAATCTGTTGGCTGAATTTCTCTTCCATCTTCGAGTTTAATTTTTTGCTGAGGTCTTTTTATTTCATCTTTTTTGGCAGTACATGGCATTACAGATACCATAACAATATCTTCTGGATCTACACCGATCTTCTTGGCAAAATATGTTTTAACTACTGAACTCATCATCTGTTGTGGAGATTTAGCACTTGATACATTTGGGATAAATTCAGGATATTCCTTTTCAAGAAGATTTATCCAACCTGGGCAACAACTTGTAAACATTGGAAATGGTCCGCCTTCTTTTAACCTTCCAATTAACTCTGTCCCTTCTTCCATAATAGTAAGATCTGCTGCAAAGTTTGTGTCAAATACATAATCAAAACCAAGTTTTTTTAAAGATGCGACCATTTTTCCTGTACTGACTGAGCCAGGTTCCATTCCAAATTCCTCGCCTATTGCAACCCTAACAGATGGAGCAGTTTGGGCAACTAATATTTTTTCTTTTCTTTCAATTAATTTTAATACTTTTTTCCAATCAGGAGTTTCATAAATTGCGCCTACTGGACACAAATACGCACATTGTCCACAAGAAATACAATTTGTTTCGTAAACTGGTTTGTCGAAGGCTGTTTGCGGAATAGTTTTATAACCTCTTTCAACCATTGAATAAATATTCATTCCCTGAATTTCGCTACAAACCCTTACACATCTTTGGCATTTAATACATCTTGAAAGGTCCCTTTGGATTGAAGGACTACTATCATCAAATACCTCAGATAAATCTGTGGGATTAAAAATAGGTCTTACATCGTATTTGTGAACTAATTTTTTAAGTTCACATCTTTGGTCGGCTTCACAATACATACAATCATTTGGATGATTTGCCATTATTAATGAAAGATTAAATTTTATTGCATTTTCAACTCTATCAGAATTTGTCCTAATTTTCATTCCATCAGTTATTTTAGTGGTACATGCTGGTTGTAAAGTTCGTGCTCCCTCAATTTCTACTACACAAATTCTACATGCACCAATAGGTTCAAGTTCAGGATGGTGACATAGCGTTGGAATTTGTATCCCCAACTTTTCCGCAGCTTCAAGGACAGTTATTCCATCTGGTACCTCAAACTCTTTCCCGTTGAGAAAAATTTTTGCCATCATATCCCTCCTCTAGTTTATTAACATAAACGATATTTTTCACATTCTTAGCCAAAAAATGATAAAGAAATATTATAATCTATATTTCTTCAAGTAAATTATATCACAAAGTATTTTAAAATGAAAAGACTTAAATTTGTGAATTTGTTAAAAAAATCCTAATATTTAACTCTATCTTTAAATAATCTTTTCTATTAAAAATACCCAGACAGGTATAGTAAAAGCAGAAAATAATGTAGTAATTGCAACAGTAAGACTAATGTCGGAAGAGTCGCCAGTTAAAGCATCGATTAGGATAACACTGTTTATAGCAGTTGGCATAGCACTTTCTAATATAAATACCTTTCCTAAGTTTTTTTCCATGTGAAAGATAATCACATAAATTAGTGCAAAAAAAGGATAAATAAATAACCTAATTAGTGTAGTTGATAACAATAATTTGTGGTTTATTTTCTTTATTGTAATTTTTGAAAGGGATAAGCCAACAAATAAAAGTAACACTGGTATAGCTGCATTTTTTAATAATAAAATTGTTTCTAAAATTGGCTTTGGAAAATTTCTATAATTTATACCAAGTAATGACAAGATATATGCAAGTATTATTACATATATGTATGGAAGTTTAAATGTATTTTTTAAACTTATTTTTTTATCAAGAAACATTGGAACAAATATGGACCCCAAGATCATATTAATCACAGAATATATAACACCATATGATAAGGCTTTTTCACCCCAAACGGATAACAAAATGGGGTATCCTAAATACCCCGTATTTATATAAACACTATTTGTGAATAAAAGTGATTTGTTTTCTTTAAATGGCAAAGATATAAAATAGAATATTATAAATAGTATTATTATACCGCTACCATATGTTTTCAGTTGTGATAGTGATGGTGGATAATCGTTGATAAAAGTGAAAGTTAACGTATTTGCCATTATCCAAAGAGAAATCTTTGATAAGATTTTAATGTCAAACGGAAAAATTTTACCAAAGAGGAAGCCAATTAAAATTATAACAAACGGAGGTAAGATATTAAAAAGTATCATTTTTCATTTCTACTCCATATTATTTCGTTTTTGTACTTTATTTCTTTTATTTCTTCAGGATAATTCAATTTATTTCTTTCCAAAATTTCTAAAATCAAATCTATGGGTAATGATGTTTCTACCCAAATTTCTTCAACTGTTACAGTTTCTATTCCACTATTTACAAAGTTACTCAAAACTTTAGAAAGTGCTTTTTCATATCTCTCCCAAGTAATATTGTATTCTTTCAACTTTTTATTTTCCATTTTTTTCATCCTCCTTTAATTTTTCATATGCAGTTTTTGCTGCAAGTTTTTCAGATTCTTTTTTTGAAGTTCCTTTTGCTTTTGAAAATATTTTGCCGTTTATTTTTAGTATCGTAAAGAATTTATTTCCCATTACTGTAGTTTCATATACAGGAAGTTGTTTGAATTTTTCTTGGGTTATCTCTTGAAGTTTTGTTTTGTAGTCAAATATTCTTTTACCCGAAAGAAAAATTTCTATATATTCCTTAAATATATCTGAAAATAGATTTTCTATAGTATATAAGTTTTTCTTTGAATCTAAATATACAGCCGCAATTAAAGATTCAATTACATCAGCTAAGATGGATTTTTTCTCAGAACCTCCACTTCTTTTTTCTCCTTTTCCGAGGATTAAAAATTTTCCTATGTTTAATTTTTTTGCAATTTCGTATAAAATGTCTTCACTTGTAACTGCAGATTTTATTTGAGCCATAGTACCTTCTGATAGATTTTCATAATTTTCATACAAAATTGTACAAACTAATAAGTCAATAACAGAATCCCCCAGAAATTCTAATCTTTCATAAGATTCTTTTCTGTGTTCATTTGCGTATGAAGTATGTGTTAAAGCAGTGAACAAGAGTTCTTTATTTCTAAATTCGTATCCAATGATATTTTCGATTTCTCTTGTTCGAAATTTTCCCATTCTTCCACCCCAACTACATGAATAGTTCTAAGCTTATTATTTTTGGATTCTTTCCAGACTACTTTTATAGGTACTGCAAATTCGGGTTGTAGTTTTCCTTTTTCGATCCAATATTTTGAATTTTCCACCCTGTAAATAGATGGGTTGGCTAAAACTTTCAAAATTAATGGTTTGTTTGCAATTATAACTTCATCAATTACGTCAAGTGCCTCTATTTTTTTTCCAATTTCTTCGATATTGTATACCATGGGTTTAACGTTTATTATGGCTATATTTTTTGAAAGTGGTCCGATAATTTTTACATTTGCAAGTTCTAAATTCTTTGGAACGTTTTCAAGCAAAATCTCATTTGCTAAGTCAACAGCTTTGCCATGGTAATTCATATTTGTCATAATTTTTAATAAATGTTTTAATTTGCATCCTTCTCTTTTAGCGTTTTCTCCAATCCTTTCAAGTTTGAATGAATAATAATTAAGAATTTCTTTTATTTCTTTTTTATTAAGATTACCAAGTGGTGCGTAAAGTCCGTTGAATAATTTTAAACCAGTTTTTCCCCAACTATCACTTTGATTAGAACCTGTAACGACTAGTATGTCTTTTGCATAGTTTTTTACCGTATTCATTTTTACTGACTTTGTACACATATTACAGGATGGACCATTTTTCCAAATTTCTTTTTGATATAGGGATTCTAAAAATGTTAACTTTAATCCCATTTTATTTGCCGCTTTTTTAACAATCTGGATGCTTTTTTTGTAAGTAAATGGTCCATAAACAACATTTACCAATTCCACTTTTTCAGGTCCCAA
This sequence comes from Thermosipho affectus, assembly GCF_001990485.1. Taxonomy (NCBI): domain Bacteria; kingdom Thermotogati; phylum Thermotogota; class Thermotogae; order Thermotogales; family Fervidobacteriaceae; genus Thermosipho; species Thermosipho affectus. The sequence continues at coordinate 70,389 of NZ_LBFC01000023.1, forward strand.
AGCATCTTTACAAAGAAGAGCTGCAACTGTACTGTCAAGTCCTCCTGAAAAAGCTACAATTACTTTGTTATTACCCACAGTTTTTCTAATTTCATCTATTATGTTTTTTATTTTTTTATTTAAAATACTAATCATTTATCCCTCCTTTTTCCAATTCATGAATACTTCTTATTTTTATCCGTTTTTTATTTTTTTCAAGTAGCAAAAAATCAGGAAAAATTTTGATTATTTTGTAGCCTTCGATCTTATCTCCTTTTTTAAACATTAAATTTTTTTTCCATTTGATGTTTAATAGTGGAGAAAATAAAGAGAATAACAGAAAATTCTTGTTGTATTCTTTTATAAATAATTTTAAAAAATCATTTGGGTTGATTTTTTTATTTTTTATGTGATAAATTGAAATCCCATTTTTTGGTACATCATTATTTACGTTTATACCTATACCAATTATAATACATTTTATTTTATTGTTAAATGATATTGCTTCTGTTAGGATTCCAGAAAGTTTTTTGGAATTAACATATATGTCGTTTGGCCATTTGATTTTGGCATTAATATTTAGATTTTTTAGTACATTTAAGATTACTATGGAAGATAATTTTGTATAAAAGTTTGGTTTTTTTAAGTTCCTTTTTACTAATATAGAAAACCAGAGCCCTCCTTCATTTGACACCCAATTTCTTCCGAGTCTACCTCTTCCATTTGTCTGGATTTTTGAAACAACAATAGTTCCATTTTTTAATTTTTTATATGAATTCTTTAGATAGTCATTTGTACTGTTTATTTTTTCAAAATATATAATTTTGTTACCTTTTAGCATTTAAATACCTCCAAATTAATTCTTTATAAAATATAGTAGAAAGTAGGAGATATATTATAACTGCTATGATTATTTGGATTAAAAAATGAAGGTTTTTAAATGGAATAATCCCCAAAGTCATTATAAGGCTATTTAAGAGTATTTTTAAACAATCCTTTATAGGGAATATTTTTATGTATAGTATTAAATACATTGCTCCAATAATTCCAGCAATACTTGTAGCAAATGCTACACCTATTGGCCCCCACTTCATTCCAAAAATTAAATCTAAAATTATATTTGAAAAAGAGACTATTAAAGTTGCGTAAAAGGGAATCTTTGTGTTTTTTATTGCATGAAAGCTTCTGGAAAGAGTCGAATAAATACCATAGAAAGGTAAACCCAAGGAGTATGCAATTAAAACCTTTGAAGTTATTGCTGTATCGTAAGCGGAAAATTGTCCGTGTTGATAAAAGAATTTTATTATCTCAAAAGAAAGGTAGATCAATCCAAATGTTGAAGGAATGGTAAGTACTAGTGTTGATTTTAACGCATCATTTACGTAATTTTTAAAAAGGTGTTTTTCATTTGAGATTTTTGAGAGAACTACTGTGGAAACGGAAACTGCAAATAAACCATACGGAAGCATATAAAACCTAGAAGCGTATTGTAAATAAGAAATGCTTCCTTCACTAAAAAAAGAAGAAACATTCATATCAACAACGGTATTTACTTGAGAAATAGTCATTGTAAAAAAAGTAGGAATAAAATATTTAATAAATTCTGGAAAGTATTTTAATGTAAAATAATATTTATGTGAAAAAAATGATTTTATTAAACTTAAAAACATAAGTATACTACCAAAGAGGAAGCCGAATGTCGGTGCAAGTATTCCATATTTTTTTGATAAGAATATTCCAATGATTATAGCAATATTTGATAGACTTGGAGTAAGAGCCGGCCAGAAAAACTTGTCTTTTGTATTTAAAATTGAGTATAATATTGACCAAAGAAAGATAAAGTAAATGGCCGGTGCTGTTATTAGAAGTAGCTTTTTTGATAATTCTTTTGTTTGGATGGAAGCGCCTGCACCAAATAAATTTATAAAGGCTGCCGGAAATAGATAAGTAAAAAGAAGTAGCAAAAAAATTATAATAGAAAAACCATTTATTATAGAGGATAAAAACATGTCTTTGTTTTCTTTTTCGCTGTACAATGGTACAAAAGCAGAAGACATTGCGCCCTCACCGAATACTTTTCTTAAGAAAAATGGAAACATTATAGCTATAAAATAAGCATCAAGTTGGTAAGAAACACCAAAGTATTTTGCAAAGAGTATGTCTCTAAATAATCCTAATATTCTTGAAAAAAATGTTGCTGTAGAAAATAAAATACTACTAACGAATATTGACATTTTTTCCTCCTTTTATTTTTTCAATAGATATTATAGCATTAATGACAATTTTAATCTATTTATGGTAAAATAAATCTAGAAATAATAAAAATAGGAGGTGTTTGACGTGGTAGTACTTTATTCGGCACTTGTTATGGGAGTTTTAGGATTGGGATTTGGTCTATTTTTGGCGTTTAGTAATGAAAAATTTAAAGTTGAAGTTGATCCAAGAATTGAGTTAATTACAAAAGTATTACCTGGAATAAATTGTGGGGCGTGTGGATATCCAGGCTGTGAAGGATATGCTTCAGCTATTGTAAAAAAAGGTGATGCAATTGATAAATGTCTTCCTGGAAAGAAATCGGGTGTTCAAGAGAAGATAAAGGAAATACTTGAAAAACAATGAAAAAGAATTTAAAAATAGTAGTTTGGCATTTTTCTGGCTATAGGCTAGACGAAATTGAGAGAAAACTAAGTAAAGATGAAGATGGAGAAAAAAATGATTTGTATTTTAAATTAGAAGATTGGCTTTCAAAGACTGAGAATTTTGTAGTGACCTATTTTGATGAATATTACCCGGAAAATTTAAAAAATGTGTGGAATCCTCCTGTTGTTTTATTTGGAAAAGGAAAAAAGTCTTTGTTATTAAAAAGGAGCTTTTCGATTGTTGGGGCGCGTAAAGCAAGTTCATATGGTAGAAAGGTAACATGTGAATTTTCTAAAAAGTTGAGTAATTATTTTGTGATTGTAAGTGGAATGGCAATGGGAATTGACTCGATAGCCCATAATTGTGCAAAGGAAACAATTGCAATTTTAGGAAGTGGTGTGGATGTTTGTTATCCTGAAAAAAATAGAGGAATATACGAAAGGTTAATTCTAGATGGTTGTGTTATAAGTGAATATTTACCGTGGAAAAGTCCAAAAAAGGAGTATTTTAGAGAGAGGAATAGAATCATTGCAGGTATATCTGAAGGGACTTTGATAGTTGAGGGAAAATTAAAGAGTGGAACAATGATTACTGCAAGGTTTGCATTAGAGTTTGGTAAAGATGTTTTCTGTATACCTGGAAATATATACAATGAAAATGCACAAGGTCCAAATTACTTGATAAAAAATGGCGCATTTTTAGCAACAGGACCAGATGACATACTGGATTATTATATTTTAAGGGGTGTACTGTATGATAATTGTTGAAAAAGTAGATGAAATGAAAAAAATATCGAGAAGTTTAAATGGAAAATCCATAGGTTTTGTTCCAACGATGGGTTATTTACACGAAGGACATCTTTCATTAGTTAGAGCTGCAAGAAAGGAAAATGATGTAGTTGTAGTGAGTATATTTGTAAATCCGACACAATTTGGTCCAAATGAAGATTACGATAATTATCCTAGAAATTTAGAAAGAGATTTGAAACTTTTGGAAAGTGAAAGTGTTGAGTATGTGTTTATTCCTACAAATGAAGAAATGTATGAAAAAGACTTTTCAACATATGTTGAAGAAGTTTCTTTATCTAAATTTTTATGTGGCGCAAAAAGACCAGGTCATTTTAGAGGTGTTTGTACGGTAGTTACAAAATTATTCAACATAGTAAGACCTACGCGTGCATACTTTGGTCAAAAAGATGCTCAACAGTTTCGAGTATTAAGGAGAATGGTAAGGGATTTAAATTTTGATGTTGAATTGAAGGAGATGCCAATTGTTAGGGAAAAAGATGGACTTGCCATGTCTTCAAGGAATATCTATTTGACCAAAGAGGAGAGAAAAGAAGCTACAAGGCTTTATAAATCATTGTTAAAAGCTAAAGATCTTGTTAAATCAGGTGTGGTAGATGTAAAAATAATAAGAGATGAGATGAGAAAAATTCTTGAGCATCCACTTTTGAAAATTGATTATATTGAAATAGTTGATGAGGAAAACCTTATGCCAGTTGAAATAATTGACAGAAAAGTTGTCATTGCCATTGCAGTATTTGTTGGAAAAGCAAGATTAATTGATAATATAATCATTGGAGGGTAAATGGATGATTTACAAAGTGATATATGGAAATCCGGATGTAAGTAGCGAAGCGGTTGTAAATGAAAAAAAGGTAAAGTTAGTGGATCAAGAGTATTTAAAAAACGTGATTTTTGATGAATGTCTTTTAAAAAAAGAAAAAGAATATTTGATATTAAGAATAAAGTTAAAGGAAAAAAGAGGTTTTTATTTTGGCTTTGGCGATAAAGTTGGGCCTTTAAATAGAAAAGGAAGAAGATATATTTTTTGGAATACGGATGATTTTATTCATCATCCCGGAGCAGAACCTTTGTATAAGAGTTTTCCATTTTTTATTTACATCTCAAAGAACATGAAATTTGGAATATTTACAGATTATCCTGGTTATATGGAGATTGATCTAGATAGTGAAGGTAAAGGGGAAATAGAATTTAAAGTTAGAGGAGAGGGCTTTAATCAATATATTATTTTAGAAGAAAAGGTAAAGAAGATCTTAAAGCAATATCTATATTTAACCGGTAAAAATGTGGCCTTTCCATTTTGGAGTTTGGGATATCAACAAAGTAGATGGAGTTATTCTTCTCAAAGTGAAGTTTTGCAAATTGCAAAGAAATTTAGAGATAAAAACATACCATGTGATGTTATTTGGCTTGATATCGATTATATGGAAGGGTATAAGGTTTTTACTTGGAATAAAGAAAATTTTTCCAATTACAAGTTAATGTTAGAGAAACTTCATAATATGGGGTTTAAAGTTTCGGCAATTTTGGATCCGGGAGTTAAAGTAGAAAAGAATTATGAAGTGTTTGAAGAAGCCAAGGATAGATATTTTTTGAAAGATACTTCAGGGAAAGATTTTGAAGGAGCAGTTTGGCCTGGACGTGTTAGGTTTCCAGATTTTTGTGAAAATAAAGTTAGAAAATGGTGGGCAAGAAAAGTTAATAAGCTTTTGGAAGATGGAATAGATGGATTTTGGAATGATATGAATGAGATTGCAATTTTTGCAAGTGAAAAAGATATAGAAGATGCAAAAGAAAAATTGAAAAATATGAAATTAGAGGATGGAATAAAGGTTGCAAGTGTAATTGGAGAAATTGGAGAGATAAAAAAAAGGGGAAGAGGAGATGAGATAGTACATCTTTCGGGAAAGAAACACTATAAGTTGAAAAATGTTTATGGTTTTAATATGATTCGTGCAACATTTGGAGGTTTTCCAAAGAACAAAAGAAAGTTGATAATTACAAGATCAGCGTATTCGGGAGTCCAAAGATATGGAGGAGTGTGGACTGGGGATAACCATAGTTGGTGGGAGCATATACTTTTAGAAATTCAAAGAATAAACTCTTTGTCGATGGTTGGCGTTTTTAACTCTGGATTTGATGTTGGAGGATTCGGGGGTAATGTTGAACCAGAGTTAATAGTTAGGTTTATGCAGTTAGGAGTCTTTATGCCTTTGTTTAGGAATCATTCAGCTATTGAGACTAGGAGGCAAGAACCTTGGAGTTTTGATACAGAATATGAGGAATTATTAAAAGATGTGATAGTTTATAGGTATAAACTAATCCCCTATTTATACACATCCTATATGTTAGGGATATTAGAAGATAAACCACTTATTGCCCCAATTTTTTATTATTTTGAAAACGATGAACAATCTTACCAGGTTTTTGATCAGTTTATGGTTGGAAAAAGCTTATTAGTTGCGCCTGTGTATAATCCTGGTGTGACAAAAAGAATGGTTTATTTGCCTAAGAGAGCTTTAAATTTCAACAATAAAATTTTTGTAAGAAAAGGTTGGAATCTTGTGGATGCTCCTTTAAGCAAGATTCCGCATTTTATATTGGATGGTTCTATTGTATTTATGCAAGATGAGGTACAATACTTGAAAAATTCATATAACGATGTATTAACTGCGCATGTAGTAGCTTATAATGATAAAGCTGTTGGATATTTGTATGAAGATGATGGTGAAAGTTATAATTACAAAAAAGGATTATATAACTTATACAAAGTAGTCTACGATAAAGGAAATGTACAGTTTTTAACTAAAAGAAATGGTTTTTTGCATAGGAAACGGAAAATTAAATTTAAAATTTACAGAAAGTTTGGTCTGGATGAGTTTGAGTTAGAATTTTAGGAGGTGTTTTGATGAAAGATTTTAAAGAATGGAGTAAGGAGTTATTTGGAAGAAAATTAACAGTTCAATATGGAAAAGTTGCTAAACAATCTTCAGGTTCAGCATGGGTTCAATTTGGAGATAGTGTGGTATTAGCTACTGCAAATATTTCAGATAGAGTGATAGAAGGAGTTGATTTTGTCCCGTTAACCGTTGAATATCAAGAAAAATTTTACGCCGCCGGAAAAATTCCAGGTGGGTTTATAAAACGTGAGGGTAAACCTTCTGAATCTGCAATTTTATCAGCAAGATTGATTGATCGACCAATAAGGCCATTGTTTCCAAAATATCTGAGAAATGATGTGCAGTTAATTGTAACTGTACTATCTGTAGATTCTGATACACCACCGGATGTTACTGGTATAATTGCATCTTCGCTAGCTTTGAATTTTTCAAAGATACCGTTCACTGGTATTGTTGCCGGTGTAAGAGTGGGATATGTTGATGGGAAGTTTATTGTTTTTCCGACCGAAGAACAATTAAAAAATAGTAGGTTAGATATTGTAGTTGCGGGAAGTAAAGATGCGATAACAATGGTGGAGGGAGAAGCAAAGGAGATTTCAGAGGAAGAAATGGTGCAAGCATTGCTTGTTGCACATGATGCAATTAAAGAGATAATATCTTTTGAAGAGGAAATTTTGAAAGATGTTAGCGTTAAAAAGATGGAAATAGAAGAGCCAAAACCAAAAGAAGAACTAATTCAAAAGTTGGAAAGTTTAATTTTAGAGCAAGAATTAAAGGAAAGATTATTAACCAAAGAAAAATTGGAAAGATCCGAAAGATTAAAAGAGTATAAGGAAGAGGTTATTTCAAAAATTTTTGAAGAATTTGATGTTGATGAAGAGGAAAAAGCAACTCAAGAAATGCTTTTAAAAGAATATTTTGATGAGAAAGCAAAAAGTTTGATGAGGAAAATAATAGTTACGGAAGGATTAAGAGCTGATGGAAGAAGCCCAGAAGATATTAGGCCAATTATTTGTGAAGTGGGGATTTTGCCAAGGACTCATGGTTCGGCACTCTTTACAAGGGGAGAAACTCAAAGTTTGGGAATAGTAACACTTGGTGCTCCAATGGAAGAACAAATTGTTGACACTATAATGGAAGAAGGAACAAAACGTTTTATTTTGCATTATAATTTTCCACCATTTTCCGTTGGAGAAGTAAAACCGTTAAGAGGTCCTGGAAGAAGAGAAATAGGTCATGGCCATTTAGCGGAAAGAGCACTAAAAGCTGTGGCACCGGCTGAAGATGATTTTCCATATGTAATACGTGTAGTTTCTGAAATTTTGGAATCAAATGGTTCTTCTTCAATGGCAACTGTATGTTCTGGCTCTTTGGCGCTCATGGATGCTGGAGTTCCGATAAAAACACATGTTGCAGGGGTTGCAATGGGGTTAATCGTAGAGGATGGAGAAGCAGTTGTTTTAACTGATATTCAAGGTTTAGAAGATCATTGGGGAGATATGGATTTTAAAGTTACGGGTACAAAAGATGGTATTACTGCGTTTCAGATGGATTGTAAAATAGCAGGAGTGGGCGAGGAGTTACTTAAAAAAGCTTTAGAACAGGCAAGAATAGCTAGAATGAAGATTTTGGATATAATGTTTAAAACTATTGAAAAACCAAGAGAATCCCTATCACCTTATGCTCCTTTAATTGCTAATATAGAGATAGATCCGATAAAGGTTGGAGAAATAATAGGTCCTGGCGGTAAAGTAATTAAATCTATTGTTAAAGAATTTGGCGTTGAAATATCCATTGATGATACAACTGGAAAAGTTTCAATTTATGGTAAGGATCAAAAGAAAGTTAATGATGCCATTGAATATATAAAAACATTAACTAGAGAAATAAAAGTGGGTGATATTTTTGAGGGTAAGGTTACTAGAATTGAACCTTATGGTTTGTTTGTTGAGTTAATGCCTGGAAAAATAGGACTTGCACATTCTAGTAAATTAGGAAGTGATTCAAAGGAATTTAGAAAAAAATACAAAATAGGAGATCAAATAAAAGTAGTAGTTGTTAATATAGACAATAGTGGAAGAATTCAATTGGGAAAAGCAGAATAGAGGGATGGAAAATTATGGAAAAAATGATTTTAAGAAATGGAATTGAACTATATTTTTATCCTGTAGAAGGTGTTAGATCTGCTACTATTGCATTTAACGTTGGAGTGGGATCTGTGTACGAGCCAGAGGAACTATCTGGCATTTCCCATTTTATTGAGCATTTGTCCTTTAGGGGGACAAAGAAATATAATATGAAAGAATTAAAATTAATGGTTGAAGAAGTTGGTGGCATGTTAAATGCGTGGACAGATAAAGAAAACACAGTATATTATGCCAAAGTCCCTTCTTCTACTTTATTTGATGCATTTGATGCGCTAAAGGAAATAGTTTTTTATCCAAATTTTAAGGATGAAGATTTAGAGTTAGAGAGAAGCATAATTTATCAAGAGTATCTTTCTCACAAAGAGGATCCCATGAGTAATTTGTTTGATTTGATGTATCAAAGGGGATTAAGAGGACCACATTCTAAAACGGTAATCGGCACAGAAGAAACTATTAAAAATATATCGTTAGATGATATTAATAGATTTCATGAAGAATTTTATACACCGTATAATGTTAAAGTAATAATAGTTGGTTATGTAGATAGAAAGGTATTGGATAAAATAGTTAATGAACTTGAAAAAGTGGACGGAAATTTTATTAGAACCGTGAAACACAAAAGTGATATAAATCATGGGATTTTGGAAGGAAAGGTAATGAAGAATGCAAAACAAGTTCACATATTATACGTAACAAAGGGATTTTCACTTGAAGAGCATGAAAGATATCCAATGATAGTTTTGAATACAATATTAAGTAGTGGTATGAGTTCGTATTTTTTTGAGGAAATAAGGGAAAAAGAAGGATTGGTTTATGATATATTTTCTACGAATCTTTCGCAAAAAAATTGGGGAATTTTTAATATTTATGCGGCTGTGTCTCTAGAAAAAGTTGAAAAGTTTGTAAGAAGAATGTTTGAGGTTATAAGGAATTTTAAATTGACTGATGATATGTTCAATTACGGAAAAAAACGGATGATTGGAAAGTTAGAACTTTCAACTGAGAGTACTTCAACTATTACAAATTTGATAATTGAATATTTAGCGAATGATGTTACTCCTGAGCTTCCGATAGATATTATTAAAAGAATTAAGACTATACAAAAAAAGGAAATAGAAGATGTTTTTGAAAAACTTTTCACTCAACGGTGGTCGTTATTTTATGTTTCTCCCAAAAAGTTAAATAATCTAAATTTTAGGGGGGAATTCTTTTGATTATATGGAAAAATATTGAATTAGTTGAACCAGGTGAAATTGTTGGTGAGGATGTTTATGATCCTTCGGGATTTATAATATTGATAAAGGAAGGTTCTGTATTAAAAGAAGGGGATATATATCTTTTAAAAAATCGTGGAGTTAGTATTCTTCCAATTTATGTAGAAGAAGTACTAACCTCTGAGGATATAGAACCAACAATTGATATGGAATTATATGATAACTTATCTAAAGATTTATCCAATACCTTTGAAGAGGTAAAGAGTGGAGAATTAAATGTAAAAAAAGTAGTTAAACACTCAGAGGAAATTATGAAAAAAGTTCTTGAAAAATACAACGAAAAGATTCTTAATTTAATTAGGAAAGATCAAAAACCTTTGGCAAGACATGCTATAAATACCGGTGTAATATCTTCCATTATTGGGATTAGTTTGGGGTTTGATGATGAAACACTGAATAAACTTATAATTTCTGCAATTTTACATGATGTTGCACACGAAAAACCCGTTCGTGATATAATAGAATACTATGATACTCATCCAATAAAAGCAACGGGAATGTTGAGAAAACATTTTAATATGAATGATGATGTTTTGCTTTCAATATTGCATCACCATGAAAGATTTGATGGAAAAGGATATCCGCGAAATTTAAAGGGAACATCCATTCCGGTTTTTGCAAGAATACTTTCAATAGCTGATGCGTACGATACGCTTATTAGTAAAGATTTTCCTGGAAAAGCTTTTTCTCCGTATGAGGCAGTGAAATTTATAATTTCAAATTCTGGAAAAATGTTTGATCCAAATATAGTTTCAAAATTTGTACAATATGTTGGTATATATCCTACTGGAACGGTGGTAGAGTTAAGTAACGGAGAAAGAGGTATTGTAGTGAAAGTTTTATCTGGCCTTATTCCTTTGGTAAAAGCCAATGGTAAGTTACTTGATATAGTAAAGGAGAAGATATATATAAAGAAAGTAATTAATTAGGAGGGAAACCATGAAAAATTTTGATAGATTAACTCCAAAACAAATTGTGAATGAACTAGATAAGTTTATTGTGGGACAAAATGAAGCTAAAAAAGCTGTTGCTATTGCTATAAGAAATAGAATTCGTAGACAAAAATTACCAGATGAATGGAAAAAAGAAATAACTCCTAAAAATATTTTAATGATTGGGCCTACTGGTGTTGGTAAAACAGAAATAGCAAGAAGATTGGCTCAACTTTCTGGTTCCCCATTTTTAAAGGTTGAAGCAACAAGATTTACTGAAGTTGGATATGTTGGAAAAAATGTTGATTCAATGATTAGGGAATTAGTCGAAATAGCTGTAAACATGGTAAAACAAAAGAAAATGAAGGAAGTTGAAGAAAAAGCTAAAAGAAATGTCGAGGAAAGGATTTTAGATGCCATTTTACCAAGCGCAAAAAAACCACAAATCCCATTTGCAAATATTTTTGGGATGCAATTGGAAAAAACTCAAACTGTAGAGGAAAATGTAGATTTTAGAGGTAAAAGGGAAGAGTTAAGAAAAAAGTTGAGAAATGGAGAACTTGATAATAATGAGATCGAAATAGAAATTGAAACTGGAAATTCTCCAATAGGTTTTATAGGTCTTCCTGAAATGGAGGATATTGGAATGGATTTATCAAATGTTTTGGGGAATATTTTTCCAAAACAGAAGAAAAGAAGAAAGATGAAAATTTCTGATGCTAAAAAAGTGCTATTACCAATAGAAGAAGAAAAACTTATTGATATGGATGAGACAGTTCAAGAAGCATTAGAACTTGCTCAAAATAGGGGAATTGTATTTATAGATGAAATGGATAAAATTGCGGTAAAAACATCTGGGGGAGGGCAAGATATTTCAAGACAAGGTGTACAAAGAGATCTTTTGCCAATAGTAGAGGGAACGACTATAACTACAAAATATGGACCTGTTAAAACAGACTTTATATTATTTATAGCTGCAGGAGCTTTCCATGTTTCAAAACCTTCGGATCTTATACCAGAATTGCAAGGAAGGTTTCCAATAAGGGTGGAACTTGAACCATTGACTGAAAATGATTTTGTAAGAATTTTAATTGAACCGGAAAACGCCTTAACTAAACAATATCAAGCGTTGCTTTATACTGAAGGAGTACATTTGGAGTTTACTGAAGATGGTGTAAGAGAAATAGCAAAGGTATCGTATAAATTGAACCAAAAATTGGAAAATATTGGTGCAAGGAGATTGTATACAGTACTTGAAAAGATACTTGAAGACGTTTTATTTGAAGCACCAGACATAGAAGAAAGAATTGTCGTAGACAAAGAGTTTGTTAGTAAAAAATTGAAGGATATAATAGAAGATGAAGATTTAACTTCGTATATACTATAGGAGGGAGAAAGTGAAGGCATCTGCTAAAAAAAGACTAAAAGAGTCAGTTTTGGCATATTTATTTTTGTTGCCATCGTTAATTGTGTTAGGTATATTTGTTTTTTGGCCTGTAGGTTTTTCGTTTGTTTTAAGTTTTTTTAAGTGGGATTTTAGAAACATGAAAACCCCTTATTTTAGTGGTTTTGATAACTATTTAAAAATTTTTGAGTATAACTATCCTCCAAAATTTTCTTTTTTGGAGGGGTTAGTTTATTCTATTTCATATATTTTTCTTTCTATAATTTTAGTTTTTACGGTTTATGCTTTTGTGAGAATTTGGAAAGATAAGAAGGTTACTATATTTTTTGTTAATATTTTTGCTATTGTATGGGCATTTTTAATATTTTTTAAATTGAATTCCTTTATTTTGTTTTTAGATATAGTTTTAGCTGTAGTTTTATTTTTGAATTTAAAAAACAAAAGTTTGACGAAATTATTTAAAAAATTTGCTTGGATTAATGTTTCGGCTATAATTGTTGTGTATGTTTTGCTTGAAACAAGTAAATTTAATCAAAATGGATTATTTGTGTTTTTTATGGATGCAAAGGATAAGAATTTGTTTATGAAAGCTTTAGTTAATACGTTTTATTATGTTATTTTAACAGTTCCTATAACACTTTTGTTATCGTTGATAGTAGCCGTTTTATTAAATTCAAATGTAAGATTTAGAGTGTTTTTTAGAACGAGTTATTTCATTCCTTTTGTTACATCCGTAGTTGCAGTCTCATTGGTTTGGAAGTGGATTTTTAATGACGAGTTTGGACTTTTGAATTACTTTTTATCTTGGTTTAATATAGAAGGAATAAGGTGGTTAAAAGATGAAAAGTGGACAATTCCAACTATTGCGATTGTATCAATCTGGAAGCAGATAGGTTATGATGCAATTATTTTCTTGGCTGGGCTTCAAAATATTGATCAATTTTATTACGAGGCAGCAGAGGTTGATGGTGCAAATTCTTGGCAAAAATTTTCAAAAATTACGTGGCCTTTACTTTCACCGACTACGTTTTTCCTATTAATTGTTTCAATGATTGGTGCTTTTAAGGTTTTTGCACAAGTTTATGTTTTATATGACGGATTACCTGGTCCGTACAATAACAGTGGTATGACAATGGTGTATTATGTATTTGATTTATTTTATAGGCAACAGAGAATGGGAATTGCCAGTGCAGCTGCATATTTATTATTTGCAGTTATATTGATATTTACTGCAATCCAATATAAAGTTGGGAATAAAGTTGTAGAATACGTATCGTGAGGTGAAAGTGATGAAGAAGTTGATAATATATTTATTACTTTCAATAGGTTTTGTTGTAATGATTATGCCTTTTGCATGGATGATGATAACATCTTTTAAAATGCCTAGTGAGGTTCAACAATGGCCTCCAAAATGGTATACCAAGAACTTTTTCAGCAAAAGAGATGTTAAAGTTGAAACAAAGATGGGTGCAGTAAGGACTTTAAAGGGTATTAGTTTGAGCGAAGCTTTAAGTTTTACCTCTTCAAAAGAAGAAGACAACGTTTTAAACATTTCAGTAGAAGATGATCCATTCTATAGAGGAGTATTAACCATAGATATAAAAGGATTTGATTATATAGAAAGATTATCCAATTCGCAATTTCAAAATTGGTTGAAAAATGTATATATTCCCATAGAAATACAATATGATACACCTGAAAATTTTTTTGAAGAAGTTTTTTTGTACTTTAATAGTGGTTCAAAACCGTATTTTAATAGATTAGAATATATTTCAAATTTGACTGGAAAATTTGACTCTGCAATTTCTGGAATAAATTTAATTTCCAAGTTTGTTAATAGAAGAATAAAAGATAAAAGTGAACAAGAAAAATTTAAAATATTTTTAAATTCAATGAAGGAACAATTATTTTCAACAAAAGAGATAATAAAAAAATATAAAGCGGGGAAATATTTGGTATTGGAAAATGATGAAATAAAGAATATTTATGATATTTTATCCAGTTTAGATTTAAATTACAATGGAGAGAATGTTTTAAATAAGGTTTATAACAATAAAGTAGTAGATGTTATAAAATCAGAAATAAAAATTTTGGAGTTTTATTTAAAAGTATACGATTATTTTAAGAATATTCAAAGTAAAGTTGTAAACTCTTCAATAGTTGCAAAAGTAATGTCAAAAGACGAGAAATATGAGCTTTTAAAAAATGAAATTTCAAAAATTAACAATCCAATATTAGAGGAGATATTAAGCGAAAAAGATCTAAAGGATCTACCTGAAAAATTTTCCAAAAAAGTTGACAAATATTTTATGAATGAATATGCCATTAGTATTTCACAACTTAATAGTTTAAAAAGTTTAATAGTAAGTTATAAAAATCTTTTGATTGAAAAGAATATAGATTATACAGATATTCTTAAAAGCGGTAATTTTAACGATTTAAAATATGTGTCTGATGAAAGATTAAAAGATAGTAATACTTATAAAATATTTATTTCTAAGTTGGAAAACATATCATCTAGGATAAGGAATTTAGATAAATTCTTAAAGGAATTAATGTTGTATACGGATTATGTTGATGAGGTAAGAAGAGTTTACAATAACTCAATGAATGCATGGAAAATAATAAAAGCTCCAGAATTTGTTAAAAACATTAGAGTTAAAAACGGGGAAGTAATAGAAATTGAGCTCTCAAATGTTTCACCTATATACCTTAGTGATGATAATTTAAAGTTGGTAAGCTTGAAATTTTCTTTTGGAGAGGTTATAAAGAATGTTTTTCAAAATTATGTTGATGCTTGGAATTCAGCTCCATTTGGAAGATATTACTTAAATACGGTTTTTGTGGCAACTGCAACAACAGTGCTTGAAGTAATACTTGCATCAATGGCGGCTTATGCATTTTCTTGGATGAATTTCCCGGGAAAAAATTTAATATTTGGAATCTTTTTAGCTACAATGATGGTTCCGGGTGAGGTATTACTTGTTCCAAACTTTATAACCATTTCTAAGTTTGGGTGGATAGATACGTATTATGCATTAATAATTCCTTGGATTGTAAGTGTATTTGCTATATTCTTAATGAGACAGCATTTTTTAGCAATTCCAAGAGAATTATTTGATGCTTCTAAGATTGATGGTTGTTCTCATTGGAAGTTTTTATGGAAAATTGTGGTACCATTAAGTAAACCTGTAATTATTACCGGTGCTTTGTTGAAATTTGTCGGAAGCTGGAATGGATTTTTATGGGTATTAATAGTTACAAATTCTGATAAGTATAGAACTCTTCCAGTTGGATTGCAAAATTTTAGTTCGGATGTTGGAACACTTTATAATCAATTAATGGCTGCAGCAACATTTTCAATACTACCAGTTATATTGTTATTCTTATTCACACAACAGCACTTTGTTAGAGGAATTGCAAGAACAGGATTAAAATAATTGAAAAAGGAGGGAATGAAATGAAGATTTTTCTCGATACAGCAAAGATTGACGAGATAAAAAAGGGAGTGGAATGGGGATTAGTTGATGGAGTGACAACAAATCCTACATTAATTGCAAAAGCTGGTACTCCTTTTAAGGAAACTATTAAAGAGATATGTCAGATCGTTCGAGGGCCTGTTTCTGCTGAAGTAGTTTCATTGGATTGGCAAGAAATGGTAAAAGAAGCAAGGGAACTTGCAAAAATTGATGATTACGTTGTTGTAAAAATTCCTATGACCCCTGATGGGTTAAAAGCTGTTAAGATTTTATCAGCAGAAGGTATAAAAACTAATGTTACACTAGTTTTTAGTGCAAATCAAGCATTGCTTGCGGCAAAAGCTGGTGCTACTTATGTTAGTCCATTTGTAGGGAGAATGGACGATATAGCTAATGATGGAATGGGAATTGTTGATGAGATTATTACCATATATTCTAATTATGGTTTTGAAACTGAAGTAATTGTTGCAAGTGTAAGACACCCAAAACATGTTTTAGAATCTGCATTAATGGGAGCGGATATTGTTACAATTCCTTTTAATGTTCTTGAAAAGTTGTTTCATCACCCTATGACGGAAATAGGTATTAAGAGATTTTTAGATGATTGGAAAAAATATCAAACAGGAAGGTGAGGATTTTGTATAGGACGCATAATTGTGGAGAATTAACAATTAAAAATAAAGGAGAAAAAGTAGTACTTGCTGGATGGATAGAGCGTATAAGAGATCTTGGAGGAATAAAATTTATAATTTTAAGAGATAGGTATGGGAAAACACAATTGGTGGTAAGTCCCAATTCATCAGCGTATAAAGTTTCTCAGGAGCTAGGTAGGGAATGGGTAATTCAAGTGAAAGGAAAAGTATTGGAAAGGCCAAATGAAACGAAAACAGACACGCCAACTGGTGAAATAGAAATAGATGTTGAAGAAATAAATGTTTTGTCTAAAGCAGAGATACCACCATTTTATCCAGGAGAAAAGGTTTCTGAAGATTTAAGGTTAAAGTATAGATATATAGATTTGAGAAATGGTGAAATGCAAAGTAATTTAATAATTAGACACAAAATGGCGCAAACTGCAAGAAATTTTTTGAATGAACATGGTTTTGTTGAAATTGAAACACCATACTTAACTAAAAGTACTCCCGAAGGAGCTCGGGACTTTCTTGTGCCTTCTAGACTACAAATGGGAAAATTTTATGCTTTGCCTCAATCACCTCAGTTATTTAAACAGCTTTTAATGGTTTCGGGTTTTGATAGGTACTATCAATTTGCAAGGTGTTTTAGAGACGAAGATTTAAGAGCAGATAGACAACCTGAGTTTACTCAAATTGACATTGAAATGTCTTTTATGGAAATGGAAGATATTTTGTGTTTAATGGAAAACTTTGCAAGAGAAGTTTTTAAAAGTGTAGGAATAAGGTTACCGGAAAAGTTTGATAGATTAACATACGATGAAGCAATGGATAAATACGGTAGTGATAAACCAGACAGAAGATATGGAATGGAGCTTGTTGACTTTACAGAATATTTTAAAGAAACAGATTTTAGGGTAATAAAAAATGTAATAGAAAATGGTGGATACGTTAAAGGATTTATTACAAGTATTCCTATTAGTCGAAAGATAGCATCTGAATTTGAAGAATATGTAAAGCAATTAGGCTTAGGTGGATTATTGTGGTTTAAAGTTGAAGATAAAATAGTATCACCGACAGCGAAGTTTTTGTTGAAAAATTACGAAAAAATTGTAGAAAAGTTTAAATTAAAAAAAGAACAAGTGGTATTACTTGCGGCTTATGATGATAAAGAAGTGCTTAATGGTGCACTTGGTTCGTTAAGATTAAAAATTGGAAAAGAATATTTTAAAGAGTTGGAAGAAGGGTATGATGCACTATGGATATTTGATTTTCCATTTTTAGAATGGGACGATGAGGAAAATCGTTATGTAGCAAGGCATCATCCATTTACAATGCCTAAAAATTTGGAACAAAAATTAGATGAAATAAAAGCTTATGCATATGATATGATAATTAATGGAATGGAAGTAGGCGGAGGAAGTATAAGGATACATGATAGTGATATTCAGAAAAAAGTTTTTGAAATAATAGGTTTAACTGAAGAAGAGGCCAACGAAAAATTTGGTTTTTTCTTAAACGCATTAAATTTCGGAGTTCCACCGCATGGAGGAATAGCATTTGGTTTTGACAGGATGGTTTCAATTGCTGCTGGTGTTAATTCAATAAGAGATGTTATTGCATTTCCAAAGACTACAAGTGGGACATGTCAACTTACAGGTGCACCGTCATTTGTTGAAGAAAAACAATTAAAGGAATTGTCAATTGAAATTCATAAAGGAGGTATAGAAAATGAGGAGCACGAAGGTTGAATTTTCAAATGAAGAAAAGGCATTAATTGCTAAAGTATATGGAGATATTGATGCATATCATTCGGCAGATATAAAGAAGGAAATTAGAGAAAAAATGATTTCATCAGATAAAGAAAAGATTATCATTGATCTTTCTGAAGTAAATTACATAGATAGTGCAGGTTTGGGGAGCTTGGTTGCAATTTTAAAAGATGCAAGAATGAATAATAAATTGTTGTATTTAATGTCTCCAAAACAGTCTGTTATGAGAGTTTTTGAAATGACAAGATTAGATAAGGTATTTAATATTATTTCAAGTATTGAAGAAATTTAGGTGATAGAATGCCATGTAGAATAGCAATAGATGGACCAGCTGGTTCTGGAAAGACGACTATTGCAAAATTACTTGCGAAAACTTTAGGTATCTTTTACTTGGATACTGGGGCTATGTATAGAATTGTTGGATTGTATTTGGAGAAAAGTGATGTTAGTAATGATGAAGAAATAGAAAACAAATTAAAAGAATTAAAGTTATCTTTTTCGGATGGAGATTTTTTTCTTAATGGAAAAAAAGTTGGTGATGAAATTAGAACACCTGATGTTGGAATTTATGCCTCTAAATATGCTAAAAACGAAATTGTAAGAAGATATCTTACAAAGCTTCAAAGAGAGATTGCGGAAAATGAAAATATAGTAGTGGAAGGAAGAGATATTGGAACTGTTGTTTTACCAGATGCAGAAGTAAAGATATTTCTTGTTGCCACACAAGAAGCTAGAGCGAAAAGAAGGTTTAAGGAGTTGACAGAAAAGGGAGTAAAAGTAACATACGAGCAGGTGTTAAATGAAATAAAATTAAGAGATAAACAAGACTCTGAAAGGAATGTTGCACCTTTGAGAAAGGCCAAAGATGCTATATTAATAGATTCAACGAAGTTTTCCATTGAAGAAGTAGTTCAAAAGATATTAGAGGTGGTTAAAGAAAAATGCAAATTATTGTGGCAAAGGGAGTAGGTTTTTGTTTTGGAGTAGAATACGCAGTAAATAGGGCCAAGACTCTTTTAAAGAGTGGCGTAAGTGTCTGGACGGATGATGATATAGTTCACAACAAATTTGTTATGAAAGAATTAAATGATTTGGGTTTGTCAAAAACTTCTGGAGATGTTTTTTTAGTTAGAGCACATGGACTACCCAAATATGAGATTGAAAAATTAAATAAAAAGTACAAAATAGAAGATCTTACGTGTAGGATTGTTAAAAATTTATTTAAAACTGTTTCAAAGTTGGAAGAAGAGGGGTATAAACTGGTTGTTTTTGGGAAAAAAGAACATCCAGAGATGAAGGCGCTAAAGAGTTATTGTACTGATGCTATCATTACAAAGGAGCCTGTAATGGTTGTAGGAAAGAGAATAGCTGTTGCAAGCCAAACTACCATGTCATATTCAGATTTTAATCTTTTTGCGGAAAAAGTAAAAGAAATGTCTAAGTTTGAAGAGTTTAAAGTAATAAATAGTATATGTAATATAACATATGATAGAGAGATTGAAACGCAACAATTATCAAAAATTGTGGATTTGATGGTTATTGTTGGTGGAAAACACAGTTCTAATACAACTAAGCTTTATAAAATTGCTAAAAAATATACCAATGCTATTCATATTGAATTTCCTGAAGAGATAGAATTTATACCCAAGGGGGTTAAAAAAGTTGGAATAATAAGTGGTACATCTACACCAAAAGAGTTAGTTGATAAAGTGGTAGAGAGATTAAAAATATTAGGAGGGATGCTGCAAATGGATGGAAATTTTGAAAAACTTTTAGAAGAGTATTTGTACACAGATGTTAGAAGGGGAGAAAAGGTAGAAGCAACTGTTTTAAGAAAAAGTGATACTGAACTTTTTGTAGATTTTGGTTGGAAAGGTGAAGGGATTGTAAATTCTAATGAACTTGTAAAAGATTTGGAAGAATATAATATTGGTGATAAAATCACATTATTATTGTTAAAAAAAGATGAAGAAAATGGTACAGCATATTTATCAGAGAAGAGAATCTATTTGAAACAAATTAGAAGAATTTTAAAGGAAAAGTTTGAAAAAGGCGAAAAAGTTACAGGAAAGATTATCTCAAAAGTTAAAGGAGGATATAAGGTATTAATTGATAATGTTTTAGAAGCATTTTTACCAAAGAGTGAATCTATGATATTTGATGATAATATACCTGAATACAAATGTGAGTTTAAGATTATAAAATTTGAAGATAAAAGAAGATTAAATGTTGTACTTTCAAGAAAGGTATTAGTGGAAGAACAAGTGAAAAAATTTTTCAATGAGAGAAAAAATGGAGATATTGTTGAAGGTATAGTGAAAAAAATTGAAAAGTTTGGAGCGTTTATTAGAATTAGCGAAGGTATTGAAGGATTATTGCCAAATTCGGAAATTTCTTATGATAATGAAGTAAATGCTTATGATGTATTAAGTGAAGGGCAAAGTGTTAAATTATATTTAAAAGAAATTGTTCCGGAAAGAAAAAAGATAATCTTGAGTTTAAAGGAATTACTTCCAAATCCGTGGAATAGTGTTGAGAGAAAGTATAAAGTAGGAGAAGTGGTTAGTGGGAAAGTGAAGAAGATAATGCCATATGGGTTTTTTGTAAATCTTGAACCAGGTATTGATGGATTTGTCCATATTGATGATGTATTTTGGGGAAGAAGAGGAAATTTAAAAGAGTTAATTTCTGAAGGAGATTTTGTAAAATTAGTTGTAAAAGAGGTGGATAAAGAAAACAAGAGAATAAAGTTAAGTTATAAAGAAGTAAAGGGAGATCCATGGGAAAATATTGAGGAAAAATATCCAGTTGGAAATGTTGTGACTGGTGTTGTTAGAGTTATTTTTGAGAAAGGAATAATAATAGATATTGAAGAAGGAGTAAGTGGATATTGTCCTATTTCGGAAATCTCGTGGAAATACATAAGAACTCCAAATGAAGTCGTAGCCGAAGGTGAAAAAGTAAAGGCCGTTGTGACAGAACTTGATAAAGAGAATAGAAAAATAAAATTAAGCGTAAAAAGGGTGGAACAAAATCCGTGGAAACTGTTCAAAAAAAACTACAAAGTAGGAGATGTGGTAAAAATTAAATTAACGAAGGAATTGAAAAAAGGGTATATTGGTGTTATTGAAAATGTTGAAATTTACATTCCAAAGTCGGATGTGGATTCAACTGTCAATATAGGAGATGAATTAGAAGTAAAGATTATTGGTATTAAGGAAGACGGAGAAATTTTAAGGATTATTGCAAGCGAGAAAGAAAAAGTAAGTGAGTCTTTAATAGAAGAAATAAACAATGAAGCTGAGAAGGAAAGATTTAGTTCCATTGAAAGGAAGGTAAAAAATGGCAACAGTTTTGATAGTAGGGAAGAGTAATGTTGGAAAATCAACGCTTTTTAATAAATTAATAGGTAGGAAAAAATCAATTGTAGATAATAAAGAAGGTGTTACAAGAGATGCGGTTAGTGACCGCGTCTCTTATTTTGGAAAATATTTTAGATTAATAGATACGTGTGGAATTTTCGAGAGACCAGAAGATATCATATCTTCTAAGTTAAAAAATTTAACTTTGGATATGTTGAAAGAAGGAGATCTCGTTTTGTTTGTGCTTGATGGAAAAAATGGATTAACCTCTGAAGACTATCATCTTGCGGATTTTTTGAGAAAATCAAATTCTGATGTATTGTTGGTGGTTAATAAATCTGAAAATGGAAAAAAAGTTTTGGTAAATTTATCGGATTTTTATAGCTTAGGATTTGGTGAACCAATATTTGTTTCAGCAGAACAAGGAAAAAATATCGATAATTTAGTTGAAAAAATCATTGAGAAGTTGGAAGAAAAAGGAAAAAATTTAAGTGAAGAAGATAATAATAATGATTCTATAATTAGGGTAGCGTTAATTGGAAGACCAAATGCGGGAAAATCAACATTATTTAATAGTATATTAAACAAAGAAAGAGTACTTGTTACTCCTATACCTGGTACAACAAGAGATGCAATTGATGAGTTAATAGAATTTAATGGCCAAAAATATCTATTTATTGATACAGCGGGGTTAAGAAGAAAATCTAGAGTTGAATACAAAAGTATTGATATGTACAGTAATGTGCGGGCTATAAGAAGTGTTGAATTAGCCGATGTTGTTGTGTTAGTTATAGATGCCATCGAAGGTATCACACACCAAGATCAAAGAATAGCAGGGATTGCTGAAAATAGAGGAAAGGCAACTGTTGTTGTTTTTAATAAGATAGATCTTGTGAAGAATTTTAATTTTAGAAAAACAGAGTTTATTGAACATTTTAATGAAAAGTTATATTTTATTAATTATAGTCCTGTGGTATTTGTAAGTGCTGCAAAAAACAAAGGAATAAAAAAATTAATAGACGCAATTAATGAAGCATATACTTCGTTAAATTACAGAGTTAATACAAGTGCGGTAAATGCTGCTATACAGAGAATGGTTATGTTTTCACCACCACCAAGAGGTTTAAAGATATTTTATGGTGTGCAGGTAGACGTAAGACCTCCAACATTCTTATTTTTTACAAATGGGAAAAAAGTTCCAGAATTTTATCAAAATAGTATTAGAAATACTATTCGCGAGAATGTCTATCCTTTCAATGGGGCACCTATATTTTTGAAATTCAAAAATAGACATTAGGGGGGATATTATGAAGAAGATTATATTACTTGGAATTTTATTATCTATAAGTGTGTTTTCTTTTAAGGTTATAATGGTAACGGATATTGGGGGATTAGGAGATGGATCTTTTATGGATGGAACTTGGTCTGGTATTGTTAAAGCGTGTGAGGAGCTTGGCATTGAGTATGAAGTTATACAGTCAAAGGAACAAGGAGATTACGTAAGTAATTTAAGTAAGGCAGCAGAACAAGCAGATGTAGTTTTCGCTGTAGGTTATTTAATGTCTGATGCGTTTTATAAAGTTGCGCAACAGTATCCTGAAACATATTTTGTTGGAATAGATTTTGATAACGGTACAGAACTTTCAAATGTTATGACATTTACATTTAAAGAACAAGAGGGTAGTTTTTTAACTGGATATCTTGCTGCTGGAATGACAAGAACTGGAAAAGTTGCGATTATTGGTGGAATTCCTATTCCACCTGTGAAGAGATATGAAATTGGATTTAGGGCGGGAGTTAAAGCATTCAATCAAATTCATAACACAAATGTTGAAGTGAAGGTTGTGTATGCAAATTCATTCACAGATCCAAAAAAAGGAAAAGAATTGGCGCAGGCATTAATTAGTGAAAAAGTAGATATTATTCAACAAGCTTGTGGAGGAACCGCATTAGGAATTATTGAAGCAGTCAAAGAAGAGGATCAAAAATTAGTAAAATCGGATAATTTAAAAGACTTGATTGATTATTTCTACGAAAATGGCGGTTATTTTATGTTAGGTGGTGATGTTGAGCAAGAGCCACAAGCACCTGGCTATATTTTGGCAAGTGCTATTAAAAGGGTTGATGTTGCAAGTTATTTAGCTGTTAAAATGGCGTATAATGGAGAATGGGCGCCTGGAAATACGGAATTGGGAATAAAAGAAAATGGTGAAGGAATTAGCAATATGATATTTACCAAAGGGATAGTTCCTGATAGTTTGATTTGTGAGATAGAATATCTAATAATTTTAATAAAAAAAGAAGAATTTATAATTCCATCATCTGAAGAAGAGCTTAATGGAATGAAAATAAAAATTAAGTTTTAAACGGTGATAAAATGTTAAAAAAAATGAGTTTTTGGTTTTGGTTTATAATTATTGTTGTAATGATAATTTTTCAATTTTTGTATTGGTATTTTTTTAAGGGAAATTCTTATGCATTTTTTTATTCTTTAAAGAATGCATCACACGAGATTATTACACAACAATATAGGCCTTTAAATTTATATCCCTTAAATGAAGATGCACTATTTAAAAATACTTTAAGGTATATAAAATCAAAGGGATTAAATATTATAGTTGGGCCTAATTTTAGTGCTACTGGATTTAGGATATTCAAATTTTTAGAAGATTACGATCTTGTTGCAATTTCTCCAAGTATAACATCAACTAAATTGTTAATGAGTACTAATAGAATTCTTTCAATAGTTCCTACTAATGAGTTTCAAATAAATGTAATTATAAAATTTTTGAAGTATAATGCATCAAAAAATGTTTTACTGATATTAGATCCATTTAACAAAGAATATTCAAGGGAATTTTTAAAAATTTTAAAAGAGTTTAATGGAGAATATGCGTATTTTTATTCCGTTGAGACTTTTTCTAAAGATGTGAGTAAATACGATTCAATTGTAATTACGCTTGAACCTAAAGGTGCTATCGATTTTCTAAGTTATTTTGCTCCTGATTTTAGAGGAATAATTGTAGCATCTGATGCCGCAATTGATGAGGGATTGGATAGTTTGCCGGATTTAAAAAATTTATACGTTGTAACTTTTGGGTTTAAAAGTTACAATTGGTCAAATGAAGCCATTTATACAATATTTAGAATGCTTTCAAAGCATAAGTTTATTTCTACCAACCAATTTGTTAATTTTTATTTGGGACATGAAATTGGTAGAGGAATGTATTTTAACGATGAAGGATTTATCGAAAAAAATATTAGTATAGTAAATTTTTCAAAGTATAGAAAGGAGAGTTTAATATTTGAAGGTAAATAGGAGATTATTATTTTTATTCTATTTTATATTGTTGATTTTATTGGTTATAACGCTTAATTACTATTTAAAGGTAACTTTAAAAGATTCTAGTAAGGTGTTTACGAAATATTTTGATAATTTATTACTAAACAAACAATTTTTAGTCGCAAAGTTGGATGATAGTTTTTTTGACAAAGAATCAAATAAAAATTTGAAAGGAATATTAACTGAGGGACCAAATAAATATATTAAAGGAATATATTTTAGAATTGATACGTTAAAGTATGTGAAAAAACATGGAAAGCAGTATTTTTTGTATGAAATTCCATTGAACTTGTTTAATTTAAGTGAACTCTCTATTAAATATTATGATATTATTGCTGAGGATAAGGTTGTTTATTCGTCGGAACCTTTAAAAATTGGAAGCAAATATAAAAAATCATTTTTTGAAGAATTTTCAAAATCAAGTTATGGATTTACTTTTGTAGTAGGGTATAAGGCAGCTTTTGTTATAAAGTTGAATTTGTTTGTGACAATGATTTTTACCGTTGGTTTTGTATTGTTTTATTATTTATTTTATATTGAAAAGGGAGAAACTGAGAAAATGGAAAATGTTATAAAGAATTTGAATATGGAATTAGAGAAGATATATGAAAGTTTTAAAAAGCATAAAAGGCTATATGAGTTTGGTAGTTCTCCTACTAATTTAGAAAGTGTTAGTAAATTACAAAAAACTATTAAAAGTATTTTTGAAGAGTTTAGAAAGATATTTAGTGAATATGAAAGAACTGCAGAAATTTTAGAATCCACAATGGCAGAACTTGAGGAAACTAATGCAGAATTGATGGAAAAGAATCTTCAAATTATTTCAGCTCTTGCCGAGGCTGTTGAAATAAAAGATTCAGTTACTGGAAATCATTCAAGAAATGTTATGGATTTTTCCTTACTTTTGGCAGATAAAATGGGAATTAAAGAGCCTGCGGAAATTGAAGCAATAAAATATGGGGCGATTTTACATGATATAGGTAAGATAGGTATCCCCGAGCATATATTAAATAAACCTTGAAAATTGAATGATGAAGAATTTGAAATAATGAAAAAACACACAGTTTATGGTGAAAAAATAATTAAAACTATACCAGGTTGGTCTCTTGTTGGTGATGTAATTAGACATCATCACGAAAATTGGGATGGGAGTGGTTATCCCGACGGATTAAAAGGGCAAGAGATTAGTTTGCGAGCTCAAATAGTATCGATTGTGGATGTTTTTGTTGCTCTTACCGAAGATAGACCATATAGAAAGGGGCTTTCAGTTGAAAAATCTTTGAGTATAATGAAGGATATGGTTGGAGTTAAGTTTTCATCGGAGTTGTTTGTACAATTTTTAGAAGTTTTAAAAGAAAGAGGATATATAAGTTGATAAATAATTAAATTTATGATAACATATAAAAGGACAAAATTTAGAAAAGGAGGATAGTATATGAAGAGGACATATCAACCATCGAGGATTAAGAGAAAAAGAACACACGGGTTTTTAGCGAGAAAAAAGACTGCAGGTGGAAGAAGGGTGTTAAAGAACAGAAGAAGAAAAGGAAGATGGAGATTAACAGTATAAGTAAAAACACCTTTAAAAAACATGAACGCTTGAAGCTCAGGAAAGATTTTAAAAATATATTTGAAAATGGCAAAAGCATACAAAATAGTTATCTTGTGATTTTATATGTAAATAATGGTCTAGATTATAGTAGATATGGTTTTTCAATTAAAAAAAAGTTTGGTAAAGCCGTGAAAAGGAATAGATTGAAAAGATGGTTACGTGAGATTATAAGAAATAATAAAGGGATTATTCCAAAAGGATTCGATTATTTAATAATTGCTAGGAAACATCTTTCGAAAGATTTTGACAATATATTATTTACAGAATTAAAAGATGAATTGTTAAAATTATTTGTGAGGATTAATGATGAAAAAAATAGTAATGTTAGTGATTAGATTTTATCAAAAATTTATTTCTCCATTAAAACCACCAACTTGTATATATACTCCGACATGCTCGGAGTATACTTATCGGGCGGTACAAAGGTTTGGCGTATTTAAAGGTCTTTTCCTGGGCTTCAAGCGTATTTTAAGGTGTAATCCTCTCCATAAAGGTGGGGAAGATCCAGTACCAGATGAATTTTATATAATTAGAAGGAGGCGGTCTAGTTGAAGAAAGCGATTACCGTCATTTTTTTGTTGTTGGCTTTTTTTGTGTTAGCAGGAACTATGACTCTTGAAGAAAGAACTGATGGTATTTACGTGTTTACTAAACTTGCGGAATATAAATTTGACTATAATGGTAATTTACAAGAAGTGTATAGAGTTACTGAAAGAAGAACAAGATTATTTTTGTATTCTAATGATGGTTTTGATCTGGAAAATGTAAATTCGACTCCTACTTTTAAGTGGCAGGGATTAAAAGATAAAGGAAAATACTCTGAATTAACTTTGGTTTTTAATTATGGGAATATTGAAAAAATATTCAGTTTTAAAGAAGGCCCAAATTATACATTTAATGTTTCAATTGATTCTAATGATGAAATTACTGTATCAATTCCAAGGGTTGGTTACGAGGAAAATGATAGATTGCGCGATAATGTTTTTGTATCGTTTTATAATAAAGGAGATATTCTTTCTATAGTAAAATTTTCTGGGAAAACATTAGGTGGAAATAAGGTGAAAGGTACAAATCTAAGATTTCTAGCCTATATTGGTCCTTATAAAAAGACCCTTATAAAAGATGCATTTGGAGAAGATTATTCCACGATTTCAGAGATGTTAAAAACAATTTCTGGGGTTGGAGGATGGTTTGATGTAATATTATATCCATTAGTTTACTTTTTTGGATGGATAAATAATTTTACTAAGAATTTCGGACTTACAATTATTGTTTTTACGATAATTGTCAGATTTATACTTTATCCACTGTATCATTCACAGACAAAGTCTATGATTAAAATGAGAAAAATGCAACCTATTGTGGAACAAATAAAGAAAAAGTATAAAGATCCTCAAAAACAGCAACAAGAACTTTTAAAGGCATATAAAGAGAATAATATTAATCCAGCAAGTGGGTGTCTAATGGCGTTTGTGCAGTTGCCAATATTTATAGTTTTGTATCAAGTTATAAGGTATTATCAGGAAGAATTTGCGTTTAATGGACAATTTCTCATATGGAAGGATTTAACAGCTGGGGGATTTTCAGCAAATTGGGTGTTTTTAGTTATACAAATTCTTGCAGGATATTATCTTGCATTGATTACAAGTCAGGATACAAGAACAGCATGGCAGAGTATAATTATGAGTTTTGTATTCCCATTCCTGTTCATAGGATTGCCAAGTGGAGTGTTTTTGTATTACACTGCAAATACGTTGATTCAACTTGGAATAACATATTATATTTATAAAAAATACAAAATTAAAGGGTTAACACAAAGAGAACTCTGGGGCTTACCAAATAAGGGGTGAATAGCTTGAAGAAGTTAACATTGACTGGAAAGAGTATAGAAGAAATTTTGACAATTTTTGAGGAAAATATGGGTATTAAAAATGGAGAATATGATTATTTGGTTATAGATAAGGGTTCAAGTGGTTTTTTTGGCTTTTTAGCAAGAGATGCGGTTATAGAAATTACCATAAAGAAAGAATACTATGAAAGAAGACTACAGGAATTTTTGAAAAATGTGATAAAATACTTTGATGATAGAATAGAAATAAGTGTGTTTTCAAAAAATAACAGAGTGTTTATTGCGAAAATTCAAGGAGAAGGTATTGGAAAGATAATAGGAAAACATGGTAAAGGATTAGGTGCTTTACAGCATATTGCAACAATATTTTTAAACAGACTTTCTGATATAAAAATCACGGTAATTATAGATGCAGGAGATTATAGAGAAAAGAGAAAAGAACTTATTAGAAAAATTGTAGGAAGTGCTGTAGAAAAGATTAGAAATGGTGCAAAAAGGATAGAACTTGATCCAATGTTTTCATTTGAAAGAAGATTAGTACACGAATTTTTGAAGAAATATCCAGATGTTGTATCTCATTCTGAAGGTGTTGAACCTTATAGATATGTGGTAATTGAAAGGAGGCATCTAAATGATAATATCAAAACCAGAAAAAGTAGAGCCTATAATAATAGATGATGGGAAAATTGAGAAAAGAATATTGATTGGTTCAAAGGATGGGGCTAAGAATTTTGTTATGAGACTTTTTAGATTACAGCCGGGTGCAAATACGCCATATCATTCGCATGATTGGGAACATGAAATTTTTGTGGTAAAAGGAAAGATCCAAGCAGTTACAAAAAATGGGAAATTTGAAGCTGAGCAAGGAAGTTTTATTTTTGTTAAACCCAATGAAGAACATCAATTTGTTAACATTGGGGATGAATATGCTGAATTTATATGTATAATCCCTTATATGCCGAACAATGAATGAGAACGTAGGAAAATTACTCATAAAACAAATTTTTCTTTTTACTGTATTAATATTAATAGTATTAATAACGGGAGTCTTGTATTATCATCTTTTTGAAGGACTCCCGCTTGTTGATGCGTTCTTTTTTACGGCAATAACCATTTCAACGGTTGGCTATGAAATGCCAGAAACACTTTCTACCACTGGAAGAATCTTTACTTCTATTCTAATCTTTATGGGGATTAGTGTTGTTTTATATGGAATATCAAGTGTTACGGCAATTATCGTTGAAGGAAAACTTAGCGATTACATGAAAGAGAGGCGAAACAGAAAAATGATTGAAAAGATGCAAAATCATATTATTGTTGTTGGTGCAGGAAAAACTGGACAATATGTAATTGCAGAATTGATCAGAGAAAAGGAGAGTTTTTTAATAATAGATAAAAGCGAAGAAAATGTAAAGCGTTTATTGGAAATGTATAGTATAGAAGTTCCATATATAGTTGGAGATGCAGCGGAAGAAGATATATTGTTAAATGCTGGGATTTCAAAAGCAAAAGCATTAATAACAACACTTCCAGAAGATTCAGTAAATGTTTTTGTTGTATTAAGTGCAAGAACATTAAACCCAAGTTTGACGATAATTTCCAAAGTTACTGATGTATCGTCAATTAGGAAACTAATATATGCTGGTGCAACTACAGTTGTAGCAGCTGCGGAAATTGCTGGTACTAGAATGGCAAGATTAACTACAAGACCAGAAAGTGTTAACTTTGTTGATTTGTTTGCATTTGGCAATGAACAATATAGAATCGAGGAAATTAAAATAGTGAAAAACAGTGTGTTGGTAAATAAAAAGATATCTGATTTGGATATAGGAAAAAAATTTAAAGTTATGGTATTGGCTGTTAATAGAGAAGGCGATACAATTTTTGGTCCAAGCGGTGATTTGGAGTTACGTGAGAACGACGCTTTGATGATAATGGGAAGAAAAGAAAATATTGACGAATTTAAAAAATTTTCAGACATTTAATCCCACCCTTAGTTGTATTTATCCCAGATAAAATTTGAATAAAATAGTTAATGGGAGTATAAGCAATGTTTTTGGGTTATCTTTGAAAATATTGCTTATAATTATTTTATTCTATCCTTGTTAGTATAATTTTTGCGTGTTACACTATTAATGCAAAATATAATTTTTTGGAGGTGTGCTATGGAAATAAAAGAATTATTAAGTATTGTAGAACGTGAAAAAATTAATTTTATAGATTTGAAAGTAGTGGATATTTGGGGAAAGTGGAGACATGTAACACTTGCAAGGACAAATTTTTCTGAGAAGACATTTTGTGATGGTGTGGGGTTTGATGCGTCAAATTTGGGATATGCATCTGTAGAAAATAGCGATATGATTTTAATTCCAGATCCAAAAACAGCTTTTATTGAAAATGTTGGAGGAGAAAAAGTTTTAAGTTTAATTTGCGATGTTTATGATGCAAATACTGGGAAACCTTCTTATCATGATCCTAGAACGATTTTAAAATCTACACTTAATAGTATAAAAGATATAGCTGATGAGGTTTGTTTTGGTCCAGAATATGAATTTCATATTTTTGAAGATGTTAGATATAAAATTTCAAATAATGAAGTAACAGTACAAATTGATAGTAAAGAGGGATTTTGGAATTCTGAAGAAACAGGTGAGTATTTTATTGGAAAGAAAAAGGGTTATCATAGAATACCACCATTTGATACGTTGATGGAGGTAAGAAATAAGATAGTATCAAAGTTATTAGAGTATGGTATTCCGGTAAAATATCACCATCATGAAGTAGGAACTTGTCAAGTTGAAATTGAATTGAATTTTGTAAGCGCATTAAAAGCGGCAGATTATACATTGTTAGTAAAATACATTGCAAGACAAGTTGCAAAAGAGTATGGATTAATAGTAACATTTATGCCAAAGCCATTGTATGATGAAGCGGGAAATGGAATGCACGTGCATCAATATTTGGTTAAAGATGGGGAAAACATATTTGCTGGTGATAAATTGTACGGTTTATCGGAAACAGCTTTATCGTACATCGCAGGATTATTGAAGCATGCACCATCTGTTATGGCATTTACCAATCCAACCACAAATTCGTATAGAAGATTAGTGCCTGGTTATGAAGCACCTACCAATGCGGTTTTTGCCCTTGCAAATAGAACAGCAGCGATAAGAATACCCGCATATGTGAAAGATGCTAAAAAGAAAAGAATAGAATTTAGAACTATTGACGCGTCATGTAATCCATATTTAGCGTTTTCTGCCATGATTTTAGCAGGAATAGATGGTATAAAAAATAAGATGGATCCAACAAAAGAAGGATTTGGACCTTTTGAGAAAGATCTATATGTGGAAAATATTAAACCACTTCCATATTCATTGACTCAAGCATGTCAGGCTTTGAAAAATGATAATGATTATCTAAAACTATTTCCAAGGGAACTAATAGAACATTGGATTAAATTAAAAATTTCTGAGGATAGGGAAATAATGTCAATTCCACATCCAAAAGAATTTGAAAATTATTTTGATATATGAAAATTGATTTTTTTGATATCCTCCGTTATGTAACGGAGGATTTTTTTTATATTTGCAATTTGGTATAATATCAAGTAAGTAAGTTAATGGGGGGAAAATTGTGGAGAAATTATTGATTATTGACGATAGTAAATTTTGGCGATCTGTAAGTTCAGATTTTTTTAAGGATTATTTTGATGTGTTTACAGCAGATTCTGGACTTGATGGTATAAAAAAGGCGTTTGAAATTTTGCCGGATATTATCATTACAGATTACAACATGCCAGATATTAATGGTATATTTTTATCGTTGGTATTGAGAAAATATGAATCTTTTGAAAACTCTGGTATTTTTATTTTAACAAGTTCGGATGATAAAATTAATAATTTTTGGGCCCAAAAAAGTGGTGCAAATGGTTTTTATTCCAAAGCTATATTTAACAACAAAGAACAATTATCTTTTCTTGTTAATACTTTAAAAAATGGAGAGTTTTATACAAAAAAGATGCAAAATTATCAAACGATTACCCGTGATAAAATTTTTGAAATAGTAGAGAAAAGGTTAAAAGAAGAGATATATGAAAAAGAAATTCTAAATCTTTTAAAATACATTAGAGATGAAGAATACCTAATTCTAAGACTTAAAGATCTATTTAGCGAATTATTTTCATTTAACTCCTTTCTAACACTTATCCTATCAGAAAGTGAAGCAAGACTTTATAGCTTTAATACAAATATCTCAAAAAGTCATGCAAGAGTGCTGATGTTATCGTATTTTGAACGACCTACTATTCCAAATTCATGGAGTTTTTACGGTGATTTTAATGATAATAGTTTAAAGAAATTAAAGAATTTTGAAAAATATTTGGTTAGGTATGGTAATAAAGAACATGCTTTATTGTTGTTTGAAAATGCAAGTTATGAATTTAAGAATGTTTTGGAATTAATTGGTGAAAGCTTGGGAATTGTTTTTTCTACTATTAACAATTTTAAAGAATACCTTTTTGCTTCTCAATTTGATTCACTTACAGGATTGTACAACAAAAAGGTTTTGATGCATAAAATTGAGGAATATATTGAAAAATATGGTGAAAATACTGTTTTGGCTATTTTTGATATTGATAACTTTAAATCAATAAATGATACGTATGGACATGTTGTTGGAGATAAAGTTTTAAAAAAGTTATCTGAGATATTTTTGAAAAATACTTCTGAAGAAGAAATATGTGCAAGATATGGAGGAGAAGAATTTGTTATTTTATTCAATGATTTTGATAAAGCGTTAAATAACATAGAAAGTATATATGATGAAATTAACGAATATAATTGGAGTGAAGTGTTAAATGACAATAGAAAGATTACTATTAGTGGTGGAGTTGCAGTTTATCAATCTGGTTTGAAAATTACTGAATTTATTAATACTGCAGATGAACTGCTTTATAAAGCCAAAAGAAATGGAAAAAACAATTATTATGTTTTTGATAAATACGGGGAGGGAGTAGTATGAAAAAGCTGCTTTTTTTTCTTTTGATTATATTTTTTGTTATAGTTGCATATTTAGGGGGAGTAATATTGTTTGCAACTTTGTTTGATTATAGACCAGATAAGATTGAAGAAATTAGAGTGGAGAAAAATGTAAATAACTATTTAGATAAAGATGTTATAACTATTTTTAATTGGAATATTGGATATGCAGGTTTAGGGAAAGAGATGGATTTTTTCCTTGACGGAGGAAAAAATGCAGTTGTCCCAAAGAATTTAGTAAAAAGATACATTAATGGTGTTGTAAACGTATTAAAGAAATACAATTCTGATATATATTTGTTGCAAGAAATAGATGTAAATAGTAGAAGAACTAATTATATAAATGAACTAAGTTATTTAAAATCTATTGGAAAGTATAACATAGCGTTTGCATATAATTACAAAGTTTTATATGTTCCAGTACCATTTTTAAATCCTATGGGAAAGGTTTCAGCTGGGCTTGCTACATTTTCAAAATATGAAATTGATAAGGCGTTAAGGATATCATTGCCTGGAGAATATAGCTGGCCGACAAAGATTTTTCAATTAGATAGATGTGTATTGTTAACTAGGTTGAATAGAGGTAAAAAGGATTTGGTAATTTTAAATATTCATCCAAGTGCGTATGATACAGGTGTACTCAGAGAAAAACAACTTAGATTTATCATGAAAGTTGCTAGTGACGAGTACAAAAAGGGGAATTATGTCATTATTGGTGGAGACTGGAACAGTGAGTTTTTTGAAGATAACAAATTTACTTTTACAGAGAAAAAACCTTTTTCATATATAAAGTTACCAGATTTCTTTAATCTAGATGGATGGAGTTGGGGAGTGGCTAAAAATGCACCAACAAATAGATCTGTGAGTTTTCCATATAAGGAAGGCGAAAACTTTGTGACGGTAATTGATGGATTTTATGTGTCGCCTAATGTGGAAATTTTAGAAGTAAAGAACTTGGATTTAAATTTTGAATATTCCGATCACAATCCAGTGATTTTAAAAGTGAGATTAAAGTAGGAGGTAAATTATGAGATTAAAAAGAAGTGATTTTCCAAGATGGTTTGTTTTTGGAGTCGCTACTTCAGCATATCAAATTGAAGGAGCTGTAAATGAAGATGGAAGGGAACATTCGATTTGGGATGTTTTTTCTCATATTAATGGAAATATAAAAAACAACGAAAATGGTGATATAGCCTGTGATCATTACCATAGATTTGAAGAAGATATAAGTATTATATCTGAACTCGGGCTTGATTCATATAGATTTTCCATTGCTTGGCCAAGGGTGGTAAAAAAAGATGGAAAAAAGAATGAAAAAGGCTTAGATTTTTACAATAGGTTAGTTGATAGATTATTAGAAAAAGATATAATTCCATTCGTGACTTTATATCATTGGGATTTACCTTACTATCTATATGAAAAAGGTGGGTGGCTTAGTAATGATATAGCGTATTATTTTAGAGATTATGCGGCGTTAATATTTGAAGAATTAGGAGATAGGGTAAAATATTGGATTACATTAAACGAACCTTGGTGTTCATCACATCTTGGTTATTTTATGGGAATACATGCACCAGGTCATAAAAATTTAAATGAAGCTATTAAAGTTGCACATAATCTTTTGCGTTCGCATGGTTATGCTGTTGAAGCATTTAGAGAAATTGTCAAAGATGGTAAGATAGGTATTACAAACGTTGTAACAAAGGTAGAACCGGCAAATGAGAGAGAGGAAGATTATCAATTTGCACTTTTAGTTGATGAGTTAATAAATGGATGGTTTCATGATCCTATTGTATTTGGAAGATATCCAGAAAATGCAAAGGGATTTTTGAAAAGGTTTGGAATAAAAATATATGAAAATGATATGAAAATAATTTCAAATGATATAGACTTCTTTGGAGTAAATTACTATACGCGTCAATTGATTGAGTATTCACCGGAAAATCCTTTTATGTACAAACAAATAATTGGTAAACTTCCAAAAACGGAAATGAACTGGGAAATTTATCCACAAGGTTTATATGATATGTTGAAGAAACTGTATTTTAGGTATAAATTACCTCTTTATATAACGGAAAATGGAATGGCAGGACCGGACAAATTGGAAAATGAAATTGTAAACGATGACTATAGAATAGATTACTTGGAACAACATTTTAAAATGGCTTTAAAGGCAGTTAATGATGGAGTAGATTTAAGGGGATATTTTATATGGACTTTAATGGATAATTTTGAGTGGATTGAAGGTTATTCAAAAAGGTTTGGAATTATTTATACGGATTATAAAACTCAAAAGAGATATTTAAAAGAGAGTGCATTGTGGTTAAAAGAGTTTTTAAGTAATTAAAAAGATTAAGGAACATAAATATACTTCATGTTATCTTGAAGTCGAAATCTATTATATAAGTTTATTTATCCAGATTAAATAGTTTTAATTGATCTTTTTTGGCTTTTTCTTTTCTTGATTTAAACCTTTTTATTACGGAGACAAACGTTTTGTTTTCTTTGTCGAGGATTAAATCGTCAAAAATTTTGGAATCTTCAACATCTATAAATATAAATTTATCATCAACATATTTGGGTACATTAACAATATATTTTTGACCATATCCTTTCTTATTTTTTCGCGCTACTGGGATTATTGCATTTAAGTTTAATAGTGCTTTGAATGAAAGTTCTATTGTTCCATATTTTACTTGAAAATATTCTGCAAGTTCTCTATAGGAAATCCATGGGGTTATTTTTCTACCTGCCGCTATTGAAATGGAATACAAATATAAATATACTCTACCAGCATTTGCTGGCCTTACTTTCATGGAAAATTGCATTACAGGCATTGGTATGATTACGAATCGAGATTTTACTACCACAAAATCCCTCCTTTGTATCTATTATATCATATATTTATATGATATAATAAAATCAGGGGGTGGTTTTGTGAGAAAAATGATGATAATTTTTACTTTTATATTTTTTGTTGTTGCATTTGGAGAAGTTTCTGCGATTAGAAATAAACATGAAAAAGGTTTTTTTGTGGAATTCTCCTCTGTTGGATACGCACTAGATGATAGTGAATTATCATCACAACCACTTTTGGATATATTAGGAGCCTTTAATTTTAATTACAGACATTATTTGGGAGAGAATACTGTTTTGAGTTTCACAACGTACTTTATTGATCCACTGTTTATAGGAAGAGTATATATGCAAGAAGAAGTGAATTCGAATGAACAAGTGTATTTTTCATATTCTGAGAATTATATTTTTTCAAATTTCTTTTTTAAAGATTTTTCTTTTAAAACTTATTTTAATATCGTTTTACCTGGATTGATTACCAATCAAGGTTATGTTTTTGCATTGGTTCCAAAAGGGTTTATTGGTATTGGAAGATATATCATGGATAACATAGAGATATTTGGAACTATTGAATGTGGAACAATTTTTAATATATTTACTTCTAATCCGGATGAAGAAATGGATGAGTATGTTAGAAAATTGAGAGATGATTCGTTTTACTCGACATTAAAGTTGGGTTTGAATTGGTATTATGATAACTATTCAGGTATAGAGATTGGTTATAGATTTTTGTTATATGGGAAATCTAGTTATTTAAGTTTTATACAAGGTGTTTCTTTTACTGATTGGGTATATAATATTGTAAGTTTGTATTATCAGAGCAATAATCAAGAAACAATAATGATTCCATTTATTACCACGGATTACTATCTAACTTTTTCGACAAAATTTTGAGTTTTTAAAAAATCTATTCCTTTTTTAGTGATTATTCTTCTAAAAAGATACGAGGATTTATGACCAGATGGTATCAGTATTTTTTTTGCATTTGGAAAGAGATTGTATAAATCTTCAGATGCTTTTGATGGAATAATTTTGTCAAATAATCCTTTAAATACCAAAATTGGTTGTTCGATAAATTTAGCGTAAGAAATAGGATCATAATGGAAACACGTAGGTTTTAATTTGAAAATTTCATTGATAGTTTTTATTTTTTTGAGTTTATTAAAAGAATCCTTTCTAAGATTAACACACTTTACTTCATCAAAGCATCCCCATTCGTTGCTATACATTTTATAACTTGTTCTTACTTTTTCAAGGTATGGTGAATACCAATTTATCCAACGCCAATTTCCACCAGAAAAAGCAATTATTCCCGCTTTTATCCTTTTATCTAATGCCATGCTTAGGGTAGCAATCATTCCTCCAAAACTAAATCCCATAATGAAAAGGTTATCCGTATTGTCATTCTTTTCAATTACATCAATTGTTCTTCTTACATCTTTTACTGCTTGATGAAATCTTACAACACAGTGTGCAGGAGAGTGATGATAAAATGGTTCTCCACCTTCCCACTCTTTTTTTCCTCTGTTAAGGTGATATGGGAAAATCAAAAAGTATGATTCAAGTCCAAATTTTGAAAATTGTTTTGCATACCACATTAAGTATGGAATGTGGTTATTTCCGATTCCGTGTAATATGATTATTTTCCCCCATGGATTTTTTGAATGATATTGATAAACAAAAATCCTTTTTGATTCTGGAATATCAGGTTCATATGTTGTATCAAATGAAACGAGAGTATAATCTGAAAATTTTGCTTTTTTTAAATTCAAAGGAATATTTGGATCATATTCATATATGGTCATGTTGATCCTCCTTTTGCTGTTTCACTTAAATTATACAAAAAATATTTCATGTGTGTGTTAAAATTGAATGAAAGAAAAGCATTTACTTTAATATTTGTCAGTGGTTGTTTTTTGGATTATTATTTTTTGAATGATTAGAAAATAAAAAAGTAATATTATTAATTATGGGGTGATAATGTATGCAACTTGGAAATTATGTTTGCAAAGAGATAGAAAATCTTGTTCTTTGTAGGTCTTGTATGTTGCATCAGTTTAAAAAATTATTTCATGTGGTTACAACTAGACAAAATATGGAATTGGATTTTTCTTTGGGAAGCGATTCTTTTAGAATATTATCAAATATTTTGGGTATAGAACTAGATAGAATGTTTTTTGCAAAACAAGTCCATGGAAATGTTATAAAGTGTGTTGGAGAAAGAGATATAAAAAGAGGAGTAATTTACACTGCAGATGGACTTATAACTGATGAAAAGAGGATTTTTTTGGTTATGCGTTTTGCAGATTGTGTGCCAATTATTGCATATGATTCAGTAAAAAATGTTGTTGGAATTGCACATTCTGGATGGAAAGGCACACTAAAGGATATCCCCAAAAAGTTAATTTTAAGTATGGTTAAGAAATACAATAGTAATCCTAAAAATATATTTGTAAGTTTAGGTCCATCAATAGGTCCAGAAAGTTTCGAAGTTGGAATTGAAGTGAAAAATATGTTTAACAATAAATTTGGTGAAAAATATATAGATGTTAAAAATGGAAAGTTTTTTATAGATCTATGGGGCATAATCGAGAATGAATTGTTTAATATTGGCGTAAGAAATATTGAAATTTCAATGGTAGATACAATAAAATTTAATAAATATTTTTATTCATATAGAAAAGAAAAAACAAAAAAAAGATTTGCAGTAATTGTTGGATTGATTTGAAATATTTTTATTTGTAACTAATAGTCCTGATAATTTATCAAAATAACAAATATTAATATTGTTGATAATATTAGAAATATAATAGTATTTGTATTAATAAAGCTTTTAATGGATTGGCACTTGAAGCAATAAGATTGATATTTAAATACTTACCTGAATCCTATGAATTTGGAGGAAAAGCAGTAAAAGCCCGTGAAAAAATGGCATATGCATCTTGTATAGCTGATATGGCATTTGCAAATGCATTCCTTGGATTATGTCACTCAATGGCGCATAAATTAGGCTCGGCTTTCCATATTCCTCATGGACTTTCCAATGCATTACTTATATCTCATGTTATTAAATATAATGCAACAGATAAACCTTTAAAACAGACGGCATTCCCACAATATAAATATCCTATTGCAAAAGAAAGATATGCTAGAATAGCAGATTATCTAAACTTAAAAGGAAAAACTCAAGATGAAAAGGTAAAAAAATTAATAGAGGCTATTGAGGAATTAAAAGAAAAATTAAATATTCCAAAAGCCATAAAAGATCTTGGTATTTCTGAAGAAGAATTTTATGCAAGATTAGACCAGATAGCAGAATACGCATTTGACGATCAATGTACACCGGCTAATCCAAGATATCCATTAATTTCTGAGATTAAACAATTATACATTAACGCATACCATGGTAAGTTATAAATATATGAAAAGGAGGGAATACTATG
The DNA here is from genome assembly GCF_001990485.1 of Thermosipho affectus. NCBI lineage: Bacteria > Thermotogati > Thermotogota > Thermotogae > Thermotogales > Fervidobacteriaceae > Thermosipho > Thermosipho affectus. The sequence goes on from NZ_LBFC01000023.1 coordinate 109,859, forward strand.
GAAATAGAGATCTGTGTTGGAACAACTTGTCATCTTATGGGTTCATCAACATTAATAGAAGCTTTAAATGATCTTTCAAAAGATATTAAAGAATCTTTGGAACTTAAATATAGCCTTTGTTTTAATACTTGTTATGAGAAAATGAAACCACCAATAGTTAAAATAGACAATGAATTTTACCAAGATATGACTCCTGAAAAACTGAAGGATATAATATTAAATTTGGTAAAAAATAAAAAATAATACTCATAAAAATGTTTATAAAAGAAGGGTCTTTTTAAAGCCCCTTCTTTTATTTCTAATGTCAAGTAAAGTTGCTGCTGTTAATCTTAAAAGTACTCCTTTATTTGGAAGATCTCCTATGTCTTAAGGATAACCATAATTTTAAATTTTCTTTTACCAACTGTATAATTTATGTGGTATTGTGTTTATACGGTGTGTTAATATATTTTAATTAATAGGGGGATAGTAATGACCATATATGTAGATGGTTCTTATTCAGATACGTATAAAGTAGCAAGTTATGCTTTTTGTGTTGTTGAGAACGGGGAAATTATAGATGTTAGAAAAGGAACCAAGATGATAAAAGGAGGGAATTCAGTAGTGGCTGAACTGCTGGGCGTAGTAAGAGCTTTGAAATATTGTAAAACAAAAGGTATAACGAGTGTAACAATTGTTCATGATTATAATAAAATACCAATATTTGCGTCTTCTTGTATAAGAACAAGAAATGGAATAATTAATGATTATATAAGGAACTTGGTAACGTTGAAAAGACAATTGAATGTTTCTTTCAAAAAGGTTAAAGCACATTTAAATGATGAATTTAACAATATGGTTGATAAGTTATCACGAGGAAAATTGAATGATTACATAAAAAATGTATTTCCAAATATTCTAAAAAATAAATTAAAAAGATGAAAACCAAAAGACAATGTATAATTACATGCTTTAAGACCATATTTTGTTAATTGACAACATACTTATATAATTTTTTTATGTCTCAATATTTTTCTTTAAAGTTATAGAAAGTGTTCGAAAAGCAATGTTTATGGTTAAAAAGGAAGAAAAGAATACATTAAATAATAAAAATTTCCTTCAGCAATATTGCTGAAGGAGATAAATATAGAAAAAATCAATTAATCAACTAAGCGTTAGAAATTGCAAGGACTGTTACGATCCATATTGCCCATCCTAACCAACTTGAATTTGCTTTTAACATTTTCACTTCGTTTCTATATGTTTGTACATAAACGTCAAACAAATAGCTTTGATCTTTTGGAATCATTTCTTTTATTTGAATGAGTCTATTAGCTGGAACTTCTGGAGTGGCTATATAGTGATATAAAGGTGCCAATGGTCCAAAAAGTACTCCTCCAAAAAATGGCATGATTCTGTTAACATCTTCATTTGCGTGTTTTTTAGCTAAACTTTGAGCTTCAACAGCTGAAGTTATAGTATAAGCTTGAAGAACACCTACAATTAGAACTATAATCATCAAAATCCAGAGTTTTTTCATATCTTTAACCCCTTTCTAAGTTGTTTTAAACTTTCTGATAAATGTTTAAAAGGCTGCATTAGAATAAAATTAATCGTACCTTTCTCACCTCCCTGTAAAAATGTATCAATTGCTTTTCCATTTATATATAACGAAAAAACTTTTTCATTTCTGACAATTAATTTTCATGATTTCCTACATAAGAAAAAGCTCTTTTGCAGTTGTTCATGATGATGAGTGAATAAATGTCATTTCTGACACTTGTTATTTAAGATCCTTCACCCGCTTCGTTCCTCAGAATGACAAAAAGTGAGAAAAGTTTATATTTTTAAAACAGCTCCATAGTAGCTTGACGATGTTTAGTTTATGTGTTATGATTTCACGTAGTTGTTATATTTCTTCATAGTCAAGGGGGAAAGAGTATGAGAAAGAGTAAGTTTGTTTTCGGGACAATTTAATACAAAATAATGCGGCAACCAAAGTTGGGACAAAGATACTTGCACTTTTATTCGGATAAAGGTGTAAAGGTTTTGTATATAGGATTTTTGCACTTGATTTAGTGCAAATGTTGTATTAATAAATAGTCAATTTTAAAAAGCTCCGGGTTGCCGGAGCTTTTTTGTTGCAAATTTTAAAAAATGGAGGGATTTATGTGAAGGAATTTTACAAATACTTTTTCCTATTTCATAAAGTTCTTTCAAAGAAGCTTTTTTTGAAAAAATTTTTTATTGATGTTATTTATGTTTTGACAATGCTTCTATCATTTGTGCTCCCGATCTTTCTTGGAAGAATAGTGGATAACTTTAGAAATAAAAAAGCATTAGATGCGTTTTATGTATATGCGTTAATTTATATTGTAGTTTTCACATTGCAACAGATAACTCAAGTTATGCGAAGAGCCTTTTCTCTGGTAGAAGGACCGCGTTTTTTGTTTGAAAGATCAATATCAAGTGTAATAAAAAGAAAAAACGAAAATTTTGTTCCTGAAAAAGAAATGGATAAAATTTTTAGTTTTGAACATATTTTCGAATTCTTTTATGGTACGTTTTCAATGTATGTTTTTATCCTGCCAGTTATGATGATACTTACTGTTGGAATGATAATTTTTAATAGTTGGAAAGTTGGGGTTATAGCTTTAGTAGGTTTTTTTTGACAGGTATATCGAGTAATAAAAAAATGCACAAAGAAGAAAAAATTGCTGATCAAATGAGTAAAGCAGAATATAAGGTCTCAGAAGTGTTTTCAGATCTATATTCCGGGTATGAGGATATCAAGGCATATGAAACTTTTCCTTTAACCTTTAAATGGCTTTCAACTGCGTTGGATCGTTTAAAGAAGGCGTACGACTTATTTGGAAAAACTGAAATACTATTTGGTTTATCATACGAACTTGGAGTAATCTTAATAATGCCTCTTGTTATATTTTTATTGGGTTTTCAAGTTTTTTCTGGAAACCTTTCTGTAGGGAGAGCTATTATGCTTGTTATTTACATTGAAAGATTACAAAGTTATTCTAAAGTGTACATAGAAGATACAGATTATATTTCTTGGATAATTGCAAGAGCAAAAATAGCTTATGAAAAATATTTAAAGGAGGACGCATAATATGTTCGAAAAATTAGAATTTATAAATGTTTCTTTTGAATATGAGGGCAGAAAAATATTAGGCAACTTTAATTTAGAAATAACTCGTGGTGAAAAAGTGGCTATTGTAGGTTCAAGTGGAGAAGGGAAAACAACTTTTATAAGGCTCGTTTTAAAGTATATATCACCACATAAGGGAAAGATTTTAGTTAATGGAAAACCTTTATCCGAGTTTGAGGAATGGTATAAAATCCTTGGAGTTTTGAGTCAAAGAGCGCATATTTTTAATAGAACACTCAGAGACAATCTTCTTATTGCAAATCCAAATGTGACAGACAAAGAAATGTATAGAGCTCTTGAATTAGCCGGCTTGAAAAAGTTTATGCAAAATAGAGATCTTGACACAGTTCTTGGGAGTGATGGAAGTTATATTTCTGGCGGTGAGAGAACAAGAATAGCGCTTGCAAGATTATTACTCAGAGAACCAGAAATTGTTATTCTTGATGAGCCACTTGAGGGTGTTGATAAACTTGTTGAAAAAGAAGTTATAAATAATATCAGAGATTTTGTAAAGGACAAAACTTTGATTTTGATTTCACACAGGTTTAGTATTCTTTCATTGACAGATGAATTTGCTGTACTTGAAAATGGGAAAATTGTTGAAAGAGGAAAATATCATGAACATTCACAAGATAGTCTTTTAAAACGATTTTTTAAAGCTGAGCAAGAGTTGACTAAGAAATTTAGAAAGGGTGATAGTATATGAGAGAATTAATAAGATGGTTCTTTAAAATCCCTAAAAAATTAATGTTTATGATAATTTTAATGAATTTATTTGGGATTATATCGGGACTTATAGTCTCATATACTACTATTTTAAGCAAAGACATCATAAATTATGCTGTTTCCCAAAGTAATAGCTTTTTTTTAAAAGGTTTGTTGTTAATAATAGCAGTTTTGATAAGTCATATATTGATTATTCTTGATAAAGCTTTTGTTTCCTTCAATAAAGGAAGAGGGTTTAAGTACCTTGGTGAATATTGTTATGAAAGAATAATGAACAAAGATTTTACGGAGTTTTCTAAGAAACCACCTGCGTTTTACTCAGAAAATTCGTTGAGAACTATTGAAAATTTGTTGGAACCTTTTTCTAATTATGCTGATTTAGGTGGAATTGTTTTTATATTTAAAGTAATCTTTTATATGGTAACAATTTATACTTTAGATCGTATTTCAGGTTTGTTTATGATATTTTTTGGTATTTTAATTCTACTTTCTTTATGGGGGGCAAATGTTTATTATTACAAACATTCTAAAATCATCGAGGACAATTTTTTAGAGATCAAATCATATGTAGCAGATATGTTCAAGGGTATAGAGGAAATACAATTGTTTGAAGCATATAACTTTGAAATGGATCTTTATAAAAAGACAACCGATCCATTTTGGAAATATAAAAAGAGATTGTATTTTAACGATTTTATTCTTAGTTTTATGATTCGTGATTTGATCTCAATGGTATTTTATCTTTTTATTATATATCGCGGGGTAGTATTAAGTGATCCAGGAACATTTTATGCTCTTTTTAATTTATTTACATTAATAAGATATCAATTATTTACACTAATGGGTGTATGGGATATTGTTCGTACAGGAATTACTGCTGCAAGACAGCTTGAAGAAGTTGTTGGTTAATTGAATTGAAAAATAGCTAAAAAACGAAATTCAAGAAACCAAGGAAAGAGTAAGCTCTTTTGACTATGCTCAGGATGATAATACTGGTGAGTTAGAAGTTTTGCGAGTGTTGGAAGATTGGATAGATTAGATAGGTTAGTAAAAAGAAAAGATTCTTCGGTACTTTGCACCTAAGAATGACAAGAAAGAAGGAATATCATCCAAGATTCTTCGCGCATACGCGCTCAGAATGACAAAAGACACTAACTTTTCCAACACTCTCTTTTTAAAATCCTTATATTTTAAACAATGCAAAATGCAGAAAATATAAATATATAGCTTGAAAATTATTCACCAGTGTGATTTTCCAACAGTTTATAAGAACTCAATTTTTTCAAAAGAAGTATACATAGAAATGTTTAAATGCCAAAAAGAAAACCAGCGGATATGAAGACATAAGAATAATTGCCAGTTGAATCATATATCCAAGAACCTATTGTCGGTGATATTGCTCCTACACCAAAGGCTGTAAATATTAAGCCGTAATTAACCCCTAAATTTTTTGTTCCAAAATATTCTGCCGTTAAAACGGGGAAAAGTGCCAGGTTCACAGCAAATCCCCATCCTGTTATTGCGACCGCAATACATAAAGTGATAAAGTTTACAACGAAAATGGGAAATAAGAGTAGTATTATTACTCGGATTATATAAGTTACTATCATTACTTTTAAAATGCCAAACTTATCACTTAATAATACCGTCAATGGCCGGCCAAGACCATTAAAATCTGCTGTAATAACTAAGGTATTAATTGCAGAAGTTGGAAAGATAGGTTCTGAAGAGCCTTTTTCATATGAAAAGTTGTCACCTACACTTGCGATGTATAGAGCAAGAAATTTTGAAGAAGCAGTAGATAAAGCTGTTAAATTAGTGGAGTTTGGTGGAATGGGACATACATCTGTTTTGTATACAGATCAAATTAACAAGGATAGAATAGATTATTTTGGAAGTAAATTAAAAACAGGAAGGGTATTAATAAATATGCCATCTTCTCAAGGAGCCATAGGAGATGTGTATAACTTTAAATTAGAACCTTCTTTAACTCTAGGATGTGGTTCATGGGGTGGCAATTCCGTAAGTGAAAATGTTGGAGTTAAACATTTGTTGAACATTAAAACAATTGCAGAAAGGCGTGAAAACATGTTGTGGTTTAAAGTGCCTCCTAATTAATAGAAGCTTTAAATGATCTTCCAAAAGATATCAAAGAGTCTTTGGATCTTAAATATAATCTTTGTTTTAATACGTGTTATGAAAAAATGAAACCACCAATAGTTAAAATAGACAATGAATTTTACCAAGATATGACTCCTGAAAAACTGAAAGATATAATATTAAATTTGGTAAAAAATAAAAAGTAATACTCATAAAAATGTTTATAAAAGAAGGGGCTTTAAAAAGCCCCTTCTTTTATTTCTGACGTTACGTTAAGGATGATGTTCTTTGGATATATTTAGGATAACAATAGAATATGATTCTTAATTTAACATATGCCTTTTTGCCAAAAACTTACAAAAAAATTGTATCGAAAAAGTAATAAAAAGTAGTATAATAATGTTAGAAAGTGGAAAAAGAATGCAGTGTAAAGTAAATGTTGTAAAAATAAAAAACTGTATCTTAGTCTGTTTCAAAAATAGAAAGAAGAGGGCATAATCTTTTCTGTCATTCTGAGAGGCTCCTTCCTTTTTGTCATTCTGAGGAGCGTTATCGACAAAGAATCTTATTTTTTTCACTAACCTTCTGTAAATGGTAAAATAAAAATGGCCAAGAAGAGGAAAATAAAAATGCACAAAAATGTACATAAATGGTATCCTTCCAAAGGAAGGGGGAATACCAAAAATGGAAAAAGTCAAACAACATTTGGAAATGTTAAGGGGATGGATTTGAGATCGAACTTTTCTGAATTAGCCAGGATATACAGGATAGACAGAAGGACAGTAAAGAAATATTAGGAAGGATATCAAGGTAAGCTTAAAAAAGAAATAGTTTCCATAAGACTTTTGAAGAGGATTTTTAATCAAATTTTTGGATATGAAGGCGAGAAAAATATGTTACAAGCAAAAGATGAACTTTTACAAAAACGACGTGAGGTATTACAACTGAACTTTGTGGACATTTCTAATAAAGAATGGCTTTATATGATTAGAAAGAATATTTAGTTATGCTTATAGAGAAGTATCGTGAAATACTTTTAAGCATAAAATTTTATTGACAAAATGATATAAACTAATCGATTTGGATCGATCTGGTATGATTTGTTCAAGAAAATTGCTAAAAAGAATTAAAACTTTATTTTAAATAATCTATCAGATAATTTTTTCTATACTATAATTATGATATAATTCTAATTGTGGTATCATTCTAAACTTGTAAAATAAATTTTCAAAAGAGGAGGTTGTAAAATAACAAACTCAGAAATTAATTATTTTTTAGTTTCTATTTCAAATAGGGAAAATCTTGAATTATGTAAGAAATATACTTTGGCGGGGTTTACAAATAGTATTAACGGATTTTGGACATATTCTGATATAAGCATAGGAGACTATATCTCTTTTCTTTATGGTGCTAGAATAAAAGATTTGTATCGTGTTACTAAAAAAGTAGCTTATAAAAACGCAGAAAACTTGCCTCCTTGGCCTTCAATAAAATTTAGAAATTCAGGTAATACGTATTATTTTCCTTTCAGATTGCATTTAGAAAAAGTAAGAGATTTGGATGAACCGTTAGTAAAAGCCGAATTTGCATATGTGGCTGAAAATCTGTTACTAAGAGGTGGATATAAAAAAACTCACTTTCAAGCAGATTTAACGACACTTCATAATGTTTCTACTATGGGAAGAATGAATAAAATAGTTCCAGAGCCATTAGAAATACTTTCTGAAACATTTACACCAAAAATAGTTTTTAATAAAAAAACTAAGAAAATTCCTTTTGAATTTCCTTTCCATGAATTTATTCTTCAATCATTAGTGCGTAAAAAAATAAAAGATTTCTTGTTAAAAGAAGTATTAGAAAATTTTAGTAAGAATCTCTCAGTAGATGATTTTGAAGTTCTTGGGGAAAAGGCTCTACCTGAAGGATTTGTTGACATTTTTATAAAATTGAAATACCCAATAGCAACGAATAGATATGTGTTAGTAGAAATTAAGACAAAAAGAGCAAATACAAATGACATAGAACAGTTGCATAATTACTTAAAACAAATTGGAAAAGAAGTAATTGGAGGTGTTTTAATTGCTAAAGATTTTCCAAAAGCAAAGATTCTTAAAAGTGATATTATGTATGTAAAATATTGTTTTAAAAATCTAGATGTTAATAATGCATATTCGTTCGAGGAACTCTTGAAAATGTTGAGCTTTACGATCATTTAAAGTTAGTTAACTTAAAATGTTAAGATTTAATGGTCTTAAATTAAAATATAATAGTTAAAAATATAAGTTTTAAAAGATTTTTCGAGATGTTCGATAAAATTTATTTTAAGTTTGAAAAGTTATGATGATATAAAAAATAGAAATGTTGGTTGCTTAGTCTTTTTTAGCACATCTCCTCATTGTAAAATCTTAAAACTGAACAATATATGTTGTATCATAGTAGCTAGTGTAATATATAGAGAAATAATTTGAGTAAAGTAGGGTTAACGATATAAATCTTGTTGGGTATTAGAAAATATTTGGAAAGAGATATTTCTTGTTACTCTGTTTTGGGATTCATGTTTTTTTTACGGTATTGACAGAATATACTTTAACATTGATATAATCTATATCCAAAAACAATTTTTTTCGAAATAGCTCTTTTGGCAAGAGAATCAGCCCATTCATTGTATTCAACTCTTGAGTGAGCTTTAACCTTTTTAAAATAAATATTCATATATTGCTTGAAATAATTAATACTTTTAAGATAATACAATGAAATCTCAGAATATGGTTTCATTTTGCCTATAGCTAGTTTTTCTATAGGTAGAAAGTCATAAGCTATTGTAACTTCAGTTATATTTCGTGACAAAGCCCATTCAAGTGCTTTTATAACCGATGTAAATTCTCCATATGTTGAATTTAGAGATGTATTTCCTCGAACTATCCCTTTTTTTACTTTTAAAATAGTTTTTCCTCTTAATGCTACAAATCCCCATCCAGCTATATCAGGTATTTCACAATTCCATGAACCATCTACATAAATTGTTACCAAAGTATCTCCCCTCTTCAAATTGTTTTTTTACACCTAAAATGGTTCATTGTATAAGGTATTTCTTCTGCCAATTTTTGAGCCCACTTTATCCATGGTTAATAAATATTCAATATAATTTTTTTCCGGTAAAATTAAGTAATAACCATTGTTTGAACTTAATCTATACCCAGGTTTTGGGGCAAAAAATGCTTGACACTTTCCACAAGTAAAAATTCTTGGAATTAATATTTTTCCATCTTCTGTTTCAATTTCAAAGTCGTTATGAAAAACTGTTTTGAATAATTGATTGCCACATATTGGACATACATATGAAGAAATATAAAAATTTTTAGTTGGATACGTAAAATAATATTTTTGTCTCAATTCAGTTTCTGTCATAAAAGCTGCGAATGCGGGATAATCATGAGTAAATTTATAGATATTTCTATTGAAAACTACTTTCATTTTTTCCCTCCTTAACAAATATTATTTTTTAAATGATATTTTTACTTATATTTTTTCATTTTTTCTTGAAAAAATAGCAGCTAGAATTGAATTTCCTAAAAACAAACTTTTATGAAATCCCATGGTGTGTCCTCTAATACCAGAATACGGTTTTATTGTTTTTTGAAATAAACCTGCATCTTTCAATAAATGAAAGGATAATCCTAGCCATGCACCATTTATAAACTCTTCTTCTTTTAAGGAAATTTCGTAAATTGTCCTTAAAACCATATTTTCTTTATTCCATGTAGTTTTTTGAACTAATTTGAACAAAAATCTTGCCATAAATTCCAAAAGAAATAATCCAATAATGGTATGTGTTATTATGTTTCTGTGGTTTTTTATTCCAGTCTTTAAATCTAAATCAGGAATTCCTCCTTCAAAATCTATTCCACCACCTACTAACAATGCGGTGAGAAAATAAATTGTTAAATTTGCTATTTTTTCTTTCTTTTTTTTCAAACTCAATTTTTTAAAATTATTGTACTTTTTATACACAAATTTTTTAGAATTTAAAATCACATCACTAAATGAAATTTTTCCAGTTAGTAGCCTAAACACAAATTTTGTGGTTAGAAAGCTTACTTTTGTTATATCTTTTAAGAAGTATTTAAATGAAACTATCTTATGATTAATTGTTGATTTCAATGCCTGTTTGAATGATTCTTCAACTATTTCCATAAAATCTTTTTTTGGTAATGATTTTATTAAAACATTGATTTCCATAATATCGCTATTTGTCATATATCATTCCTCCTTTCTATCCGTATTAATATACGTTTTGTGTTGATAAAATCTGACAAATAGTATAAAATGAATCATGTCTAATACTAAAAATTCAATTAACATGTTTTCTAAAAAATAAATCTTTAATACAATCAACTTCTTGTGGAATTTGTATATTTTTTTCATAATTTTTTACAATATTTTTGATTGTTGCCAAACTTACATATTCAGGAGCAATTACTTTAATTAAACGTTTAAGTTTCACAAACAAAATATTCATAAAGCATAGCATTTCTTGGATTTAAATAAAAATGAACATAATCATGTAATACTTTTTACTTCCTTGCTTTTGAACTTTTTCATCTGCGTAATCGTTTTTAATAATCCATTTTTTATTGCTAAATTTCTAGAAAATATCTTATTTAAAAAAGGCGAAATCGCTGGATATTTAGAGTGATCAAAATGGAATTAAAGTAGATGAAAGATTTAAAAATGTAAATGGTAAAATACAAATGGCCAAAAAGAGGAAAA
>NZ_LBFC01000024.1 GCF_001990485.1 Thermosipho affectus
TTCCCTTTTTTATACATTTTTATGTTGACTTTTACAAAAAACAAAGGAGGGACAAACTTAGAATCGCATTGCAAAGTCTTTCTTATGTTAATATACGTTTTATATCAGTAAAATTTGCCAAAATAAAAATCAATTAAAGAACTAATTTTTTTATGTATCCTCCTTAAGATCTTTAACTTGCCCTAAACCCATAGCTGTCTTATATCCCACGCCTGAAAAAAATGCAAACTTAGAAAGCAAATTCACAATCTTTGCCAATGTGTTGTTATTTCTATCAACGGAAAATACCACATCACCCACAAAACCTTTTAAGTAATAATTAGACATATATACCTTCTTTTTGTAAATTTTCATATTTGAGATCTTTATTTCATTAAAATCCTTTATGATTTCTTCCTTGATTTTCTTTGAACTGACTCTATTAAATTTTTTCAACAAATCCCCGAAGACCTTTTCAGGTTTTGGATAATACAAACAATCATTTTCTACTTTAAGTAAAGTCGGGGTATAAAATCTCAGTTTTATTTCATTTTTAACATTATCAATTTTGAATAATTCTTCTTCTGTAGTAATACCCGCCCATTTACTTTGTTTTTCGTGAAAATAAAGTTTTGTAACTAAAAACTTTATATTATCAATATCTAACTTCTTTTTATCAAACTTATTTTTGAACATATTTATTGCTATTGAGTTAAAAACGTTGTCTTCAAGAAAAGTCATCCTTATATAATATAATTTTTCTTTTTCAATGACCAATGGTTTATCAACTTTCTTTCCCAAAAAAGAAGAAACAGTAAAAGGTTTATGTCCAATATTATCATGTAGTTTCTTAGCAAGTTCACTATTATTCATCTTTAAAATACTAAAAAACATTCCGTGAATTTTTTCGCCGGGATAAGTAAAAATAATTCCTGAATTTAAAGCTGTCAATTTAAAAACTAAACTGTAGAATATACTTTCACCTCATTTAAATATTATCTCAACTCAACCTTTATCCAGCCTATGGGCGAAATAGGTTTTTCTTCTTCATCGATTAAGTAACGTCGAGAAATTGGGGGGATAGTTCCAGGATGTTTTGTAATAACCTTTGCAAATTCGTGTTTTACATCGTCACTAAGTACCGAAAAGACACTCATTGCATTTAATCCCCCACCATATCCAATATGCATTATATAGCCTTTTTCAGCTTTTATTTTTTCTATTTTATTTGTTAATTTTTGAAAAAATTCTTTTTTTTCTTTGATATTTTTAATATATTCAAGTTCTTTGCTTATTACAAATCTATAAAATTCATCAACCATTTTGAAAATATCTTCCAAACTTCTTGGAAGATTATTGTCAAATCTTCCTTGTTTAGATTCAAATAATTTTAAACCTTCTTCATCAAATTTTACTTCTGATTCAAATTCGGCATTTTTAAGGATTGCTTCAAAAAAGATGTTAAAGTTCTTTTGATAAAAAGAATCCTTATTACTAACAAAAACACTTAGAGCTAAAATAGCAACCTTATCTGTAAAATTTGTATCTGAGATTTTTAAGAACTTAAGAAAATCATTTTTTGCATCTTTAAAATTTCCTACTCTAAATGAACTTTCAAGAATTTTTGTGGCATCGTTAAGATTTTTTTTATGATTTTTTAACAAATTAAGTATTTTTTCTTCAACTTTATTTCTTAAATTTTTATTATTCATTAATATATATCCCATAATTCCATTTCTTATACTTCCCTTAATACTACTTCCGGGAATATAAAACCTACCATCTGGATGTTTGATATTTTCTAACACTTCACCTCTAATTTTGTAATTAAATTTTCTTTTGCAGATATACCAAATATCATCGTCATTTAATACATTTTTATAATCTTCCCATTTTAGTACAGTTAATCTTCTACTATCAACATAAAACGAACTTTTTATTTCAGGATGCCTTTTTAAAAGTTTTTTCAAAGACCTTTCCTTTAGTCTTATATATGAATTATTTCTTAAAACATAAAATATAGGCAATAACTTTTCACCACTTCCAATGTGTAAAATAGTTAAAGGTTTTAATGAAATTTTTTTATTCAACTAAATCACCACCTAAATCAAACTTGAACACTACTGTTGAACCAATTATATAGTAGTCATTTTGCAATTTGTTTGGTTCTCCAACGAAATTAAAATCAAATGTTGAACCTTCACTTAAATAGTAAAGTTCATTCTTTAATTTTGGAACTATGTGTCTATGACCACGCAATTTTACTAATTTATAATATCCATTGTTTAGTTTTCTTATTTCGTCTTCATTAGGTCTTGCAAGACCAAGTAAAAGTGTTGTTGTTCCATTTTTATGAAAAATATCAGGTGGAACCTTAAATTTGGGCTCAAAAAGCCCAAACCCCCTTGTAGCATCAGCACCGAGTCCACTATCTCCTAATAATCTAACGCTAGCTTTTAGATGGTTTTCAAGATCATCTGGAAATTCTGCAATAAAATATGGGGTAAATTTATCTTTAAAATAAATTAGCTCGATATTATACAAAGATGATGTATTTCTTACTCTATCCAAACTTACGACTAATCTATTATCTATTTTTACAGGAGAATCTTCGAAAAAAATAGACTCTTTGAAATTATTGGATAACTTTGAAGCAAATACATATTGAGCTTTTTTTAATTTTTTTGGTTCCAGTTCAAGCTTCTCAGGTGGATATGTGTTAAAAAGAAAAGGTTTAGGTATCAAATATTCTTCACCAAACTTAAATAATAGAGAAGAAACCTTTAAACTCTTTGCTAGCTTATGCGCATCATCACCAAATAATCTAAATGCATTATATATAATTGCCGAATATATTGTAGTAGATCTTACGGTATTTAATGTATCATCAGTTTCATTGCCCACTCCAACTCTTAATGGAGTTTTTATAATAAGCTCTACTATTAATTTCATTAATATCACCTTCTTTTAAAAGAAAAATCATTTTCCATTTAGCATTTCCTTAATTATCTCATCAAATTTTTCATCTTTTTTCAATTCTTTTCTCACGATTTTTGAAGGATCACCAGAAATATAGTACTCTACAGGTTTATAAATTATTTCCTTTATTTCAAACTTAACTTTTCCATTGCCTCTACTTCCACCGCCACCAAGGTAATCATCTTCTACAAGTTCAAGTGCTTGTTTTATCAAATTCAAATCTTCAATGCAATGTTTTTCATTTTCATTAGTGTAAATTAACTCAAAACCAAATTCTGCTCCAGCTGGGACACGCTCTATTGGCCTTGGAACAGCGGCACATGTTATTCTATCAAGGGAATTTTCTGTTTTCCATTCAGCATATCGTGTGTCGGTCTCCATGTTTTCTAATTTTTTAATTGATTCTTCCGTCAAAAATGCATCTCTTACAATCAATCTAGAAGGAATATTTTCCTCTTTGCTTGCACCATAAACTCTACAAATTTTACAATCTGGATCCTTGCATTCATGTCTTCTAATTTTATTCTTACGTTCAACTAATTCTAATTTTTTGTTTAACGCTCTTTCCATTAATGCTCTCATTTTTCCCTTTAAAGAGCTACCAGGAACGTAGGGTTCACCGTTTATTGGATTTCTCACAATTGGATTATCCATACCACCAATGGAAATTCCTAAATCTTTTCCTCCAATATGAAGACCCGTTAAAACCTTTATAGTACCTTTTATTATAAACTTTCCTAATAATTTTCTTTCGTCCATCTCACAACACCTCCTAATTAATCTTTTCCACCATAGTATTTGTGATATGCCAAAATTGCATCGTAAAATTTTTTAAAGGTTTCAAAGTCTTTTGAAGTTTTAACTTTATCAATTGCTTTTCCTATTATTTTTTCAAAGTCTTTATAAACATCGCTTTTCGTTCTACCTGCTTGATATGCAAGATAAACTTTTACAAAACTTAATTCGTCAAGAATATCTTCTTTGAATTTTTCTTGATCATTTTCATACTTCATTTTATTTGAAATAAATTTTTGCCAAAATTTTGAAATATAGGAATGAAACTTTCTTATTTGATTAGCTTTAAAATTTTTACTCAAGTGCTCTCCAAACTTTTCAGCATCACTTATTAAGTCTTCCATTTTATAATATGCTAAAGAATCAAGCGAAGAAATCCTCTCTAAAATACCTTTTACAAGACTTGAAGTATCTTTGGTTTTTTTATCATGCATCACTTTCTACCTCCTCTATTTAATAAATCATAAAATTGGAGTACAACGTTCAAACCTGGAAATTCTACTTTTTTATTTTTGATAAGCTCCTCTAAAATGTTCTTTTCTTTTTCATTATTGCTTCTGCTCATCAAATAAGCTAAAAAAACTTTGTCATATTTACTAGGACTAACTGACATATTTAAAAGTTTTCTAACGAGAGATCTACTTAATTCGTCCTTTGAATTACACAATTTTTTATATAATTCATATGTTTTATTGATGAATTCGTTAAATTTTACTACTGAAACATTTTCTAAATAAAATTTTCCATCTTTAAAGACTCTCTTAATTCCGTTAGAAAAAGCTATTGAGTCTTTTAACATTAACTCTTGCTGTGAATTTATACTTACAACCTCTACATTTTCCTTTGCTTTTGATTCAGAAATATCAGATAATTCCATAATAAACTTCATACTATCTTTTTCATCTACAAGTGCATATCCTGCAGAAATGGTTATAAATTTGTTACTTATAAATTTAGAAAATTCTTTTCTCAAAACAACTGCAAAATTAAGAATTTCATCCCAACCTCCAAGAACAAATAAATCATCTCCTCCAGAATAAATCACAGCTAAATTTCTATTTTCAACCAATTTATACAAATACAGTTTAAAAAAGTATGAAAGTAGTCTAGAAAGAGCGCTAATTCTAATTAAAGTTTTAAGTGCTAAACCTTCTCTAAAGATTTTTCCAAGATTATCCACATCAACTTTTAAAGCAGCTAACTTTTTTCCTGGTACATTTTTCGCCATTTCTGTCAAACTTTGCGTACTGGAATAGGCAAGAACTTCAAGTCTAATTAAGTTTTTGTCGTTATTATCAAATTTATAACTTTCTTTTATCTTAAATCCAACTTTTTCGGGAATTGAAGAGAATTTATATTTTTTTCCAAAAATTTCAAATACATCTTCTTCATTTTTATTTGTTAAAACAATGTATTTCTTTTTATTATCCATAAGTTCTTTACCAATGTTGTAAAGTGTTCTACAAAAATTACATGCAATTTCTTCTTCGTCTGCTCGCAAGGAAAACAATTGAGTGGTAAGTGCTCCACATACCTTACAAGTTTTCATATTATTTCCATTTCTTCTTATCTTAAATAATTTCTCAAGTTCAAAGTCACTAAAAAGTCTATTTTTCTTCTCGTTGATCTTATGCGCTAACTTAGAAAAAACAACGTTCATATTTTTTACATCGGAAGGTTTAAATGAAACGTATTCCATAACTATACTTAAATCTAAATTGTTTTCAATGAACCAATTATTCACTTTTTGTTGGATTTTTTTCAATATATTCTTATTTTTTTCTGTGTTAGAAAGTACTAAATAAAAGTGTCCTCCACCAATAAAGTGTATATTTACTCTGTAAAATTCCGTTTCCTCTAAAAGTTCATTGACAATTATTTCTTGTAACAATTCAATGAAAAAACTTCTTCCTCTATAAGATCTCAAAGCACCTTTTGATGAGACTTTGGAGATAAATTTTTGAATTCCAGAAACATCTCCACCAATAAGCAAAAATGTTTCCTTTTCATCTAAATTTTGCAAATCTCCAAAAGATGTTATTTTACCATCTGTATAATCATATAAACAAAGTGACAACATTGCCGAAACTTTTCTATAATCATAGTAAGAAACATCAACTGCCTTTTTTGAAAAAATAAGATATGGAACAAAACTAAAATGTTTCTTTATCACTGTTTCCAATGAATTTGGATTCAACGAATCTGATAATATTTTGAGATCTTTTTCAAAAGAATAGAAAACTTTTTTTATTTTTTCTTGTGAGAGTTCTCTATCAGAGGTGGATGATAACAAATCACTTATTACAAAAGGTTCAAAAAACGAATTTTTGCCTGTATTAAATACTAATTCATTATTTACTATATTTTCATTGAAAACCTTTGAAAAAATATTTTCTAAATTACTAAATTTTGAGGTTTCAAATTTATATGGTGTGTTGTCGGATTTCAATAAACTATCCACGTATGATATATACCAATCTATTTTTTCATTAAAAGTTTTACTGTCAAAATATGTTAATTTATCTTTTTTGTCTAAAAAATCAAGGTTATTATTTATAATGTCATTTAATCCATACGTCAAAGCTCTAACAACAATCTGTTCACGTTCTTTCAAGCAATTCACCTCCAATTTGACCAACATTTTAAAAAATGTCTTTTAAAAACTCTTCAAACTTAATTTTTATTAATTCTAACTCTCTTGAATCTCTTTTGGTGGTGTATGCCCTAAAATGCAATATGCCCAATTTTGTTGGTAAATTTACCACCAATTTATCTCCATTTGTCTTTACTCTTGGGGACCCGGATTTTTCTCTTTGTGAATATTTAAATACTTCAACTTTTGTTATATATTTAAATTTTTCAAGTCTTTCTTTTAATTTAAATTTTTCAATCAATTCTTTAGAATGCTGTTCTTTTGAACTTGATTGGAATATTAAATTTCTTTTTCTTTCAACTAATTCAACATTTTTTGATAAATGGTAAAATTTATTTTTTATTATTTCCAAATAAATCTGTCCCATTGGACTTATTGCTAGATATTTTTTCCCATCTATCATTGCTTCATCAAAGAATACCTTTGATTTTAAAGATAATGATTTATACAAATTTTCAACTTCCTTAAGTGGTTTTATATCATTTTCCAACTCTTCAAACAATGTTTTTGCTTCAAAATATATACTATCGTCTAAATCTATAGGTAATGGAATTAACTCTATTACTTCTGGAAATCTTTCGAATCTATAATATACGGGAACACTTAACCCTTGTCCCAAAGCAAGTGCAAAAGCTATTTGGGCTTTGTATCCACCTGTTGCATTTATTATTACTTCACCAGAATGCCTTGCTATAATACCAGCTATTTCTTTTATTAAATTTCTAAGTCCATGTATTTTAAAATCATTAGGTTTATCATCTCTCAACTTTGAAATAACTTTAACTTCAACATTTTCAAAATTATATCCTTTTTTTACTTTAAAGAAATTTTTCAATATAGTTCCGATTTTTCTTCCATCGTCTGTATCTGATACCAAAAAATAAAGATTTTTTCTTTCTGTTAAATATCCTTTCTTTACGATACTTGCAATCGAATTAATCTCTGCTCCAAACCCCCTAAATTCTTCTGGATCTTCATTACTTTCCGAAAAATAATTTACTATAGCCTCTAATTGTGAGTTCTTGTAATACTCATTTAGTTTTTCATCCCTACTCAAATTACTAATCATACTTGCCCCTACTGTACATATTAACGTATTAGCCATCCTATCCCTCCTAAAATGAGCAATATTTAAAAATTTTTAGTCTCATAATATATAACGAATAGCATAGCAATTTTCTGACAAAAATTGAATATTCTCTTTTGGTGTTTAAATGTTGATATATTGTTGTTATGTTAAAAATATACACATAAATACTTAACTATAACGAAATGATTATAACACAAATATTTGGGATAAGAAACACTTAAATAAGCAAGAATATTTGTGAAAATATTTGAAAAAATATAAAAATTAAGATTTTGCAAAGTTGTACTTTCCAATAAAAAATACTTAATACATTTAATCAAAATATAGGTATGAGAAAGAATAATATTATAAAAAAGGAAAATATGTTTGGTATCAGATACAGACGATGGAAGAAAAATATGTATTTGTGTTATAATTGTTTCGTTATAGTTAAGTGTTTGTGTGTATGTTTTTATTTTTACTATGTTGATATATTTAAAATTTTGTACAAAGTTTAGGGGTTCCTAATAAAATCATAATGTTTGATGTATTTGAATAGTATAAATATTGAGACTAAAGGAGGGATAATATTTTCTTTAGTTTGGTATTAGGACTTAAGGCAATAAATTCTGGAGTTATTTCAACATATCCTGGGGAAAAGTTACATGGATTGTTTTTTGATATATTAAAGAATGCAAATGAAAGGTTAGCTGAACAGGTTCACGAAGAGGATAACTACAAGCCGTTTACTGTTTCATCAATTTTAGGAAAGAAAACGGATAGATTGATTATTATAGAAAAAGGAAGAAAATATTATATAAGAATAACTTTTTTAAACGAGGAAGTTTTTAATTTTTTTACCATAAAAATATTTAAAAGTAAATATTCAAAAGAGAAATTAAAAATCAATGATCTTGAGTTTTATATTTCAAATGTGATATTTCATGAAAAACAAAGTAAATGGGCGGGGATTTTAACGGAAAATGAATTATTGTCAACAAATTATAATAATGACGTTATAAAACTGCGATTTTATACTCCTACATTATTTAGGATAGGTGATAAACATTTAGGTTATCCTTTCCCCGACAAAGTTTTTAAAAGTCTTTTAAAAAAATTCAATAAATATGCAGAGTTTAAAATAAATGAAGACTATGCTAATATGTTCTCAGATATAGAAATATTAAATAAAAGAACTTACAAAAAGCGGGTATATATGAGAAATTATTATTTGGATGGATTTATAGGAACTGTTGAATATAAGATACCAACAGACGATAGGAATTTTTTCAAAGTAATACATATGTTGGCTGATTTTGCTTTTTTTTCTGGAGTTGGATATAAGACAACTATGGGATTTGGGCAAGTAAAAAAGTTGGGGGAATAACTTTATGAATTTTAAAGAATTAGCATTAAGGGCCGAGGAAAATCTTGAATTTGAAAAAGCTCTTGAATATTTTGAAAAAGCCGAAGAAGAATTATCTGTCGAAGATGGAACACTAATAAGATATGGTGAATTACTATTTGATTTTCAAAAATACGAAATAGCAAGGAAAGTATTCGAAAAGATTGTTTCTAAACAACCTAAAAAGGAATATCTTTTAAGGCTAGCAGAAATATACGAAGAAATTAGTATGTTGGACAAAGCACTAGAGATATATGAAAAATTAAACATAACAGATAGAGTAAAGAATATAAAAGAACAATATGAAACAACTAATCCTAGAAGAACAATTTTAAGAAAGTTTTTAGAGTTATTTTCTGGAAGAGAAGATGTATTTGCAGTTCAGCTAAACGACGGGACATATAGACCTATTAGGCGTTCAATAAATTTTAATGACGTAAAAAAACATATTTCTGGGAAAACAACTATTGGAATATATCAACTGAAAAAGAATGATGAAATAAAATTTGCTGTTTTTGATGTGGATATAAAGAAGAGTTTTTTGGAAAATAACAAAAATACGTATTTTGAAGAAGCTAAAACTGTTACTTTAAAAATTTCATCGATTTTGTCTCAGTATAATATAAAAAATTATATAGAATTTACAGGAAACCGTGGATATCATGTTTGGTTCTTTTTTGATGAGGCATTATCAAGTTACAAGGTTAAAGTCTTTATGGAGTCAATATTGAAAAATATACATTTAGAAGAATCGATAGGTATTGAGGTTTTTCCAAAACAACCAACTTTAAACGGCGGGTTGGGGAATCTAATAAAAGTCCCCTTAGGATTACATAAAAAGACATATAAAAAAGCAGTTTTTGTGGATCAAAATTTTGAAGTTATAAAAAATCAATTAGATTTTCTTTTAAAAATAGAATATAACAGCAAAGAACATATAGAATCTTTATTTGACGAAATAATAACGGATTCCGTGCAAAGTTATAATTTCCAAAAAACCACATACAAAAAAAGAAAAAACACTTCTATAAAGAAAGAGTTAGTAAAATCATTAGAGAAAGATAATTTAAGTGAATTTCATAAAGTAATTAGTAATTGCCATGTTTTATACCAAATAATACAAAAAATAAAGAGGGATGCATATGTTTCAGAAATAGAAGAAGAAATTCTCATAAAATCTTCAATTAAAGCTATAAATGGAAGGGAGCAATTAATTGAAATTTTAAAGAATACAATAAACTTTGATTATGATAGATTCAAAAAAATAGAACATCAAGTTGGTGAAATTCCTATATCTTGTAATAATATTAGAAATATTATTATTAAATATAATTTATCTCTAAGTTTAGATAAATGTTTGTGCAAGTTTCCTGGTTATAATACACCGTATTCCTTTGTGAAAGATTTTGACGAAATTATCGAAGAATTTTCCGTGGAAGAAATAGTTAAAAAAATTATAGAAAAAACTTCTGAAAAGTTTGAATTAGAACGGGAAATAAAAAGCTTAAAAAAGATACTTTTGGAAAGAATGGGTGAAAATACAAAAATGACAGTGGGAATATGGACTATAAGAAAAAATGGAAATGATATTGAAATAATTATATAAATAAAATTAGGTGAAATAATGGTAATTTACATTACTCAACAGGGCACGGTACTTTCAAAAAAACAAGGAAAATTAATCGTGAGCAAAGAAGGAAATATCATTTCTGAAATTCCATTGAATAAGATAGATAAAGTTAACTTAATGGGAAATATATCTTTAACTACACCAATAATCAACTATTTTTTGAACAAAAAAATAGAAGTAATTTTTATGACTCAAAATGGAAAATATCGTGGAAAGTTATATACTGACGATTATAAAAATGTATTACTGAGATTGAAACAGTATGAGCGGTCTAGCGATAAACAATTTAAACTAAAAATGGCAAAAGCCATAGTAAAAGGAAAACTAAAAAATTACTATGATTTTTTGATAAACAAAAGCAAACATCTTCCAAAGGGGCAATTAGGTAAAGAGATAGCGACTATAAGGGTCATGATATCAAAGATAGAGCAAGCTAAAGATATAGACGTAGTGAGAGGCCTTGAAGGTGTTGGTACAAAAAGTTATTTTAAAGCTTTTTCAAGGTTAATAAAAAATCAAAATTTTAAATTTGAAAAAAGGACGATGAATCCACCAAAGGATCCAATAAATGCAATGTTATCATTTGGATATTACTTATTATACAATGAGATTATGGCTGCTATAAATATAGTAGGACTGGATCCTTATTTTGGAAATCTTCATACAGTTGAAGTTTCTAAAAAATCTCTTTTATTTGATCTGGTTGAAGAATTTCGAAATATATTAATTGACAGTCTTGTCATAAATATGATTAATAGAAATGAATTTAATCAGTCTGATTTTATAAAAAAAGAAAAAAATATAGTTCATTTCACAGAAAATGGTATGAAAAAATTTATATCAAAATATGAAAAATGGTTAGGACGAAAAATGAGATATCATTTGGATGGTGAAACAAATTATATACGAACAATATTTCAAAAGCAAGTACGACATTATGCACGAGTTGTACTTGGTGATGAAGATAAATATATTCCTTTCTACAGGGTGATAAAATGATGTATGTTATAAGTTATGATATTACTAACGATAAAAGAAGAAGAAAATTAACTAAATACTTAGAAAGTTATGGAGTAAGGGTTCAATATAGTGTTTTTGAAACGGAGCTTAGTAGGGAACAATTAAGTATATTAATAAGAGAGCTTAAAAAAAGGATAGATGAAAAGGAAGATACTATAAGAATATATCCAATTTCAAAAGATGCGAGAAAATCTATTACTACGTTGGGAAAGGATAAAGGAAGTTATTATAAAGATGATTTTCTTATAATATAAAACTTATGAGGAGAGGAAAAATGTTCCTAAATCTTTATAGGCTTAAAATACCTTATAAAGTGAAAAGATTATATTTTTCAAATTCATCTACTCCAGCGGAGATATTATCAAAAAACTTAACACGTGTAAATAACATAAGGTTCTACAATTCTTCAAAATTGGTATGGGTTGAAATACCAGATGTTGATTTTTCTATAAAGCCTTATCAAGCTAAAAATTATTTATTAGACAAATTTGAAGTAATAGATGAATCTCAGGATCCTATACTTTTTGTAAAAACTTTATATAACTATGTAAAAAAACAATTTATAGATAAAGGTTATTATTTTAAAAGAAGAAGCATCTTTATTT
Source organism: Thermosipho affectus (assembly GCF_001990485.1). Lineage (NCBI taxonomy): Bacteria > Thermotogati > Thermotogota > Thermotogae > Thermotogales > Fervidobacteriaceae > Thermosipho > Thermosipho affectus. The sequence continues at coordinate 12,136 of NZ_LBFC01000024.1, forward strand.
CCAATGAAGATAAATTTTGCTTGAATACTAACAAAGATATAAATGCACATGTTAGCTATAAGATAAAGTTGTATAAATTAAATGGCAAATATTATTTTTCTATATTGCCAAGATTTACCTTCCTTTCTAAAGATCCAGCATTATATTCAAGAATAAAAAGCGCATACCTACTTAATATTAAAACAGGTAAGACCTTTTTGTATGTTTCAGGAGAAGACGAAAAAATAAAAATAAAAGTTGATGATGAAATAGTTACAGTAAAAAATAACGACATTTATTATTTTAATTTTAGTTCGACTGAAGCAAAAGAATTAGGATTTTCGAAGGAATTACCACAAATTTATAAAAATCTAAATATGATTTATTCTAATATGGAGAAGAAACTTAGTTTCTTAAACAATGTAATAGAAGTTGATATTCCATATAAAATTTTACAAAAAGATATTAAGAAACCAAAGATAACCTATATATTCAAAAATGGCATTTCTGAAAACAAAAAGGATATTTTCAAGTTTTCATTTTATAAACCACCTAAAAAATTAAATATCGCATTTTTATTTTCTTCGAAAAAACAAGTGAAAAGTTTGTATCCTGTGTTAAAAAGTACATTTAATTCAAAAAATTCTTTGTTTTATATTGCGCTTAATCAATTAGGTATCAAAAATATAACAAATGTCAGATTTGAAAAAAATCCAATTAATAAAAAAGCTATTTTTTTCTATGACCCTGATACTCTTACTATAAAAGATAGAGAATTTTTATCGAATAAAAGTTACAAAATAATAACTATTGTTGTATTGGATGAGCACGTGGGAAACATAGATAATTTACTTAAAAATGCACCAGATAATCTAATAATTGTTCCAATATTAAAAAATAATTTGTTAAAAATAAAGCCATACATTTTTAAAAGTTATATATACAAATTGCTTCTCTTTTGTACTGATTCGATGCCTTTTTTGTTAAAAAATCTTGATTTAAGAAGAAAAATACTGTATGTAGGAATTGATTTAAGTCATGATACATACAATAGAAAGACACATTTAGCTATTAGTGCTGTAACAAATTTTGGGAATATCATATATTTAAGTAGATACAGAAATCTTATGCTTAACGAAAAATTAGAATTAGAAATTTTGGAAAAAGAATATGTAAGATTAATGGATAAATATAAAGAAAAAACAAATAGTTATCCGGAAATTGTGTTTATTATAAGAGATGGTGTTTTCTTGGAAGATATTAAAGTAGTTGAAAACATATTAAATATGATCGAAGTTAAATATGTTCTTGCTGAAGTTAATAAAAATTCTAATATAAATTCATGTTTAAATCTAAAGGAGAATATAATAAGGCTTGAGAAAAATTCGTTTGTATATTTTCCAAGTTCCTATAATCACCAAAAAGGTGTAGAAATAAATATAATAAGGAATTGTACAGATTATTCATTTGAAAAAATAGCAGAGCATATATATGGTTTAACAAAAATCAACCCCCCTTCTCCTTTTTCAGAACGTAGGTTGCCATATCCATTGTATATTGTTAACAAAGTAGCTTTAAGTGATTACGAATGGAAAATTTATGTGCCAATTGGAAAGGATAAAATTTATAATTTTATTAGGTAATATGTGTATTTTTTTGTTGTCTAAAAATAAATAATTTTATGGTAAAATAAAGGTGATAACATGTTAAATTTATACCTATCAAGTCTGAAATAAAAATGTTGAAAATTCGCATAAATAAATGTTTTATCAAAAATAGGTTTGGAACCTAGTATTTAAGAGGGTTTGTAGCAATTTTTTTTAAACAAAAATAAAGAAATGTTCTTTGAAAAGTTGGGTTCGGAAAAAAGCATTTACAAAGTATCATAAATAAACGCTTGAAATTCTTTAGAGTCCGAATAGTATTTCTCTCTGAAAGAGATGGAAACTGGGTCAACGACATTCTTTACGGGGACAAATAATGCCCCACAAGTCCGAATAGTATTTCTCTCTGAAAGAGATGGAAACACCACGCGTATCTCAGAAGCATACATGCTTCTGGATACGAAGTCCGAATAGTATTTCTCTCTGAAAGAGATGGAAACAACTACATTATCAAAAACCAATTTCATGTTGCATTCTAGTCCGAATAGTATTTCTCTCTGAAAGAGATGGAAACATCACAATTCCGTACAGTGGGAATTCAGTGGTGTAAATTAGTCCGAATAGTATTTCTCTCTGAAAGAGATGGAAACTTCAAGGCATTTGGACTTGCTAAAAATGGTTCGGTCGTTAGTCCGAATAGTATTTCTCTCTGAAAGAGATGGAAACTTGGACTCGCTTTTTTCTATAGCTTGACCAAGCTTTATCAGTCCGAATAGTATTTCTCTCTGAAAGAGATGGAAACAACTTGCGACGGGCGACATCTTTGTAATTTACACCACTGAATTCGTCCGAATAGTATTTCTCTCTGAAAGAGATGGAAACTCTTTTTAGACCTTCTAAGTCTCCTTGTTAGCATTTCTTGTCCGAATAGTATTTCTCTCTGAAAGAGATGGAAACAGTCCAGTTTCTGTTTAAAAGTATTTTAGCTAGCTTTGTTGGTCCGAATAGTATTTCTCTCTGAAAGAGATGGAAACTACCATTAGCTACTAGATCTTTTAGCTGACGTTTAGTGGTCCGAATAGTATTTCTCTCTGAAAGAGATGGAAACCAAATTACAAAGATGTCACCTACGGAGAGTTTGCTACCGGTCCGAATAGTATTTCTCTCTGAAAGAGATGGAAACTATGTTCAAGAACAAAGGCCCAGCCGGCCTTGTCGGGTTTGTCCGAATAGTATTTCTCTCTGAAAGAGATGGAAACTAATTTCTGGTGGTATATCTGAGATATCTGGGATATGTCCGAATAGTATTTCTCTCTGAAAGAGATGGAAACTAATTTCTGGTGGTATATCTGAGATATCTGGGATATGTCCGAATAGTATTTCTCTCTGAAAGAGATGGAAACTCATAGACTTTTCCTGTATCACCATTGAATCTAATGAAACGTCCGAATAGTATTTCTCTCTGAAAGAGATGGAAACTAAACAAGCTCGCTTGCAAGTGAATCTCCATTAGAAAACGGTCCGAATAGTATTTCTCTCTGAAAGAGATGGAAACTAAACAAGCTCGCTTGCAAGTGAATCTCCATTAGAAAACGGTCCGAATAGTATTTCTCTCTGAAAGAGATGGAAACAAGATGCCTTTCTTGGTAACGCTCTTGATCGCAGCAGAGTCCGAATAGTATTTCTCTCTGAAAGAGATGGAAACTTACTGCTATCAAACTTCAAAAATCCTATGCTTTCTAAAATGTCCGAATAGTATTTCTCTCTGAAAGAGATGGAAACAAAGTCTTTACTGCCGTTTGTATATTCTGTTTATCTTGTCCGAATAGTATTTCTCTCTGAAAGAGATGGAAACTCGTCCCAGTCCCACCCAGCAAGTTTCCTTGCCGGGGGAACCAGGTCCGAATAGTACTTCTCTCTGAAAGAGATGGAAACCGTTTAGGACTGCCTTGCCATCCGCACTCGAATTACGGAGGAAATTATGCACCGCAAATTCCGAGGAATGTTATTTTAAGATATTTTAAAGAGGGGGATTTTATCATCGATTTCATGATGGGAAGTGGTACGACTTTAATTGATGCGAAGTTGTTAAATAGAAGAGCAATTGAATATGATATAAATCCCGAAGCACTTAAAATCACAAAAGAAAATTTAAATTTTGATGGAATTTTTTTGTATAAACCTATTGTTGAGATAGTGGATGTAAAATTGAGAGTATAGATTTAATTATTACTCATCCACCATGTTTAAATATAACCAAACATTCAGATAGAAAAATAAAAGAAGATCGTTTCAATATTTCAAATGTAAAAAAGTTCTGCGAGGAATTTGAGAAAGGGATTAAAGAAGTTTATAGAGTACTTAAACCTAATAAATACTGTGCAATATTAATTGGCGATACAAGAAAAAAGTGCATTATATTCCTTTGTCGTATTATATAATGAAACTTTTTAAAAAAATGGTTTTGTATTGAAATAAGATATTATAAAAGCTCAACACAATTGCAAATCTACACCTTATTGGCAAAAACAAACTAAAAATATAATTTTTACCTGATTATGCACAAGCATTTATTTATTTTTAATTTCAATTTTAAACTCTTTAGCAAAATTCTAAAAAAATGAAAGAATTAAGCAATTGTCTAAAATATTATTAAAATATCCTGAAGTTGTCAATGTTTTTCCAATTCTCATTGCGGAGAGAGTTAAAATAACAAATTAGAAATTTTCGTTCCTGAAAATTGGAAATTCATCACTTTTGAATTCAAACCAGAAAAAGTTAATCCTGAAAATATACCAGATTGTATGAAATTTTGTAAAAGAGAAAGAATTATTGATTTATTTGATAAAATTAAAGATTTGTATGATTATCTCTTGGTGTAGAGGTAGGTATGGATACTAATGCTACAAAAAAATAGAAGTGGAGAATTTTTCGGAAAACTTTGTCAAAGAAAAATTGCGAAGCTAATAACTTTATTTTTCATTCCTTCTCCAATATTGTCATCCTGAGGAACAAAGCAACGAACGATATTTGATTAGATAGTATTAGAAAATGTTAGCGAGATTAGAAAATTGATAAGAAGATAAGATTCTTCAACGACTTAATTTACCTATATGTAATTTATTAGCAAATTTGTATTAAAAACAATTTAGTAAAATTAAAACATGTTTCCAAATCGGGGGGTAAAGCTTTGAAAAGAGCAATTCTAATATTAATGTTACTGTTAGGTATTCTTTCATTTTCAAGAGTATATTTTTTGACAAGCAATGTAGTAACTTATCCTAACAAAAAAGTATATTTTTCAACATATAATGAGGAAAATATAAAAGTCTTTGTCTTTTATAGCAAAATAAATAACAACATTCTAAACAATTTTGCATTTTCTAATACCTTTTCAACAATACTTGACTACACAATCAGGTTAGAAGAAAGTGGAACTTATCGAAAGCTTTATTCATTAGAACTACCTGGAGATCCCGGAGTATACCATGTTGTAGTTAATGGTTTGTCTTCAAAAGAATTATACAGAAAACTTTTTTATTTAACAAATTTGGAAGCTTTTGTCGCTTCTGATAAAGACACATTGTACTTTTCTATATTTGATTTGAAAAACAAAAAGTTTTTAGACAAGGTATATTACTATAGCAATTTTGAAAAGAAAACTTTAAATGGACCTATTTTTGAATATAATGCTATAGAAAGATACAAATCAAAATTCTTTTTCGTTGATAATAATGTAGTTCTTATTAGTAATTATGCTAACAAAAATACGTATTACCCATTATATAAAGCATTGGTAATAACAGACAAACCTATTTACAAACCAGGAGATTTGATACATTTCAGAGTTAACATTTTTAAAAAGGAAGGCAGCAAATACATTCCATATCCAAAAGATGCATTAGTTTCTTTAGAAGATCCATTTAACAATATCATTTATAAGGAAAATTTCACATCAGACGATTTGGGAGGATTCTCCTTTGACTATAGAACCTCTGAGGAAATAATTACTGGAAATTATACACTTATAATTTCTAACCTCAAAACTGAAGATGTTATTTCAGAGTATAACTTCATAATCCAAGATTATAAGAAACCTACATATACCGTTGAGTTAATACCATCCGCTACACAATTGGTTGCCGGTGATACCCTGACGGTTGAAATTAAGGTCAAATATTTAAATGGTGATCCTGTAAAAAATGCTCAGATAATATTTTATAGCTTTGAAAACTATTCCAGATTAATAAATAAGATGTCTTTAACTACCAATGAAAATGGAAAAGCAATATACAATGTATTGTTAAAAAATAGTGGAACATATAAAATACAAGCATTAATTACCGATGATAGTGGTTACCAAACAGAAAAAGTTACTTATGTTAATGTCAAATCAGATAACGTTGAAATTAAAAGTTCTATCGAAAATAATGCTTTAAAACTTTTCATTACCGATTTAAAAGGAAACCCTTTAAATGGTATAGCTATTCTCATAATTAACAATAAAAAACTTTACGTGGAAGTATACAATGGAAAAGCCACTATTACGCTTCCAGAAAATGTCTGGTCTTTAGATGTTTTATTTGGGAAAGAGGTAAAAACAATATATAGAAGATATAACATGAGCAAACAAGGAATAATAAGCTTAGATAAGAATACAGCTAAATTAGGTGAATATGTAAATATCGAGGTTAAGCCAAAAGATGACGTTGGAATTCTTGTTATTGGTTCTGATAATAAAATTTGGAAAATATTTTTAGTTGACAAAAGTAAAAACTTCAAATTCAAAATACCCGAAAATTTATTTGAAAATGATCTTTTTTTTGAATTTCGGGGTTTAAAATACTTAGATCATACAAAAGTAGAAATAAAATATGATAGAGTAAAAACTTTAAACATAAAAACAAATAAAAACATATACAAACCTGGTGAATTAATAAATGTAGAAATTAAAGATTCAAGAGAAAATTCTTTAAAAATAGTTGCTGTAGCAGATGAAGGACTATATCTTCTATCTAAACAATTCTCATTAACCGATTATTTGTATCCAAAATTAGATTTTCCGCTTTTTACAACATATCTTTCTTCAAAATACATATATTTTGATTCAATATCCAAATTAGAAAAGAACTTAATTAGTCATGTTTTTACTACCACTAAAGAATCCGAAGAGAGAAACATTAGAGACTATTTTTCAGAAACTGCGTACTGGAATCCATATCTTTTAAATACTACTTTTTCATTCAAATTACCAGATAATATTACAAAATGGAGAATAACCGTTTATGAAATTTCTAAAAGTTATGTAGCACAAGGATATACCGATATTGTTACAAATAAACCATTTGAAGTCAAAGTATTTTTGCCTGAATTTTTAACTGTTGGAGATAGGGTAAATGGAATTTTGTATATAAAAAATTACACGGGAAAAAGTGGGATAGTAAATATAAACCTTACAGCAAATGGGAAGATAATATTTAACGACAAAGAGTTGTTAATAGAAAAAGATTTGAAAATTCCATTTGCTTTAAACGCCACAAAAACAGAACTTATTGAACTAATAGCAGAAGCTGAAATGAACAACGAATATGATGGCGTTAAATTATATATTCCTGTAAAGTCAATAGATTTTGTAAAAAACTTAAGTTATATATATGTTATTAACAAAGAAACAACATTTAAAAAAACAGATAATATAAAGATAATCAGAAATTTAAAGGAATTAATTGAGCCTTCTATTAAAGCACTAATACATTTTCCATATGGATGTGTGGAGCAGACAATGAGTTCATTCTATCCTGCTATAATTGCCAAGGGTTTAATAGAATATTCCAATTTAGATAATATAATTTTGAAAGGTTTACATAGACTTTTGAAATTTCAACATTTAGATGGCGGATGGGGTTGGTGGTCTTGGGATAAAAGTGACATTTTTATGACCTCTTACATATTAGAAGGATTTTATTATGCAAAAAAGAATGGATATTATATCCCACAAAGCGTTATAGATGAAGCAATCAAATATCTTAAAAGTCAATCAATAAATGGTTATTCTGCATTTGTTCTAAAACTATATGGAGAAAATGTAGAATTTGAACCAGAAAGTATCATAGATTTTGTGTTCACAAATCCTGAAAAAATCAAAGAAATTGCTATAAAAGATAAGGATTTTGCATACGTAAAAGGTGAAAAATTCTATTCTACAATTTATCTAACGGCTCAATCTATTAGAACATTAGTAACAAATAATAAATATCCTGATTTGATAAAAAAGATGGTTAACTACCTTTTAAACTCAAAAAAAGGACCGTTTTGGTATTCTACGAAAGATACAGCAGTTTCTATATTAGCAATATTAGAAAGTAACGTTCTTAGCGATTTTAAAAGCACATTACAGATCAAAGAAACTGAAGATTCTAAAATTGTAAGTGGAAAAGGCATTATTGAAGTTAAAACAAAAAAGATATTGTCGAATCAGAATATAAATAATGGTATAAACTTGAAAACAAATTTATTTAAAAGATATGAAACTCTGTTTGAAGACGAATACGTTGATACTTTTCTTCCGCTAAACACAAAATTTGTTCCCGTTAGTATTAAAAACTCAACTACTACTACTCAACATTCCAAAATCCCAGATGAAATTGTAGAGATAATAAAAGATGGAACACCAATATACTTTGAAAACAATACACTTATCATTGAAGGACCATTCAAATTCATAGGAAATGAGGAATATTATAAAAAAGGTATATATGAAATAACATTCAAAGAAAATAAAGACTTTTCTATACATAAAAATGACGTTTTAAAAACTGAAATTGATATTGAAGGAAATGGCGAATATTTGATCGTTGAAGAATATCTCCCGTCTTGTGCACAAGTAATAAAAGACTATGTTGAAAAGACTCCGTATTATAATTCGAAATATTTTTATAACTGGTACAAAGATAAAAAAAGAATTTGGTATAGCTATATAGATATTAAAAAGGATAAAATAGTTTTCTTTATTAGAAGGCTAAGACCTGGTAAATTAGTATACTATTGGAGGGTAAGATTTGACGGGAAGTTCTATAAGAAGCCAACATATGTGTATAACATGTATTACGAAGATACTTTTGCTATTAGTTCTGTTGTTTCCTTTAACACTGAAAAGTGAAATAATACCTGTGAATATTGAAAATTTTGAACTTTCAAATTACGTTTGGAATAATTTATTAAAATTTCTCAACAATGCAAGTCTAACTATTCCTGCAACCCCCGTGATTGTATATCAAACAAACAATTTGGAAGAATTTTACCAATTAACAAATAAACCCTATCATGTAGGAGGCGTTTATAAAGATTTTATAATAATTCTACAACCAATAAATATTTTAAAGAAAAAAGGTGTTTATGATAGAGTTTTACTACATGAATTACTACACTGGATTTTATATGGTTTGAATGAAAAATATCAAGAAGGACTAATTTACTGGTGGATGGGAGAATATGACAAAAAAGAAGTTGATTATTTTCTTTCAGATTTTAATGGTGACTTACCCAGTTTTATCCTCAATCACTGGCATTAATTATCCAAAAAATCTGATGTTGAATGCACAAGATTCAATTAATTTTAGGGCATGGTTTGTAGCCATTGCACTTGATAACATAGTAAAGGAGCATCCAACATTTAAAACAAAAGACTGCTCTGGCTTTATTTTTTATTGTTTAAAAGAAGCCTTAAAAAAACATGATAAGTCATGGTTTAGTAAGACGGGTTATGGAGGTCCAATATTTGAAGATGTAAAAAAATATAACTATCCCAACACACCATATGGTATAAATATTTTTTCAAATGGTGATAAATTAGTTTCATACGTTAATGCGTATAATCTTATAACATATAATACAGATTTTATTTCATATGATAGATTCCACGCAAAACCTGGTGATTTAGTGTTTTTTCTTCATCCTCAAGATCCAGAATATCCTTTTCATGTAATGATATATACAGGCAAAGGTTATGTATACCATACAGGTCCTGATGGTCAGCTAAGATATGTATCTTATGAAAATCTCATGCTAACAGATATAGCATGGAGACCTATAAAACTTAATCCAAATTTTTTAGGATACTATAGGCTGAAATTTCTTTCAGATTAAATAAAATCTTAAAGATGACAATCCTTCTAATCTTTCCAACCTATCCAGTTTATTTTATATCCGCTGTTTAAATTTATGATTTATCACTGATTTTTTATATGCAATATAATGTACCTTATATTGCATATAAGAAATACAAAAAAATACTCATTTATATTTGTTCAACAATAAATATATCATACACCTAAAAATTAATATAATTAAAACAAAATACACATTTAAATATAAAATGTACAATCCATATGAAAAGTTATGTATGACTAAAAAATTTGCAAAAAAACACATAAAAATTGATCAAGAAAGTACACAGCTACTACAAGAAATTAATTTTTGAAATTCTAACCTTTCCTATCTTAATCCAATAGCTATATTATCCTTTTTGTTTGTTCAACACTATTATATATCATCCAAAAAAATAAAAAACAATTTTTTCTATTTTTGATTACACTTAAAGTTACGAATATTTTCAAAAGTGTATACCAACACTTTATGTTCCACCACGACAAATTTTTACTGAAAGTTAATTGAATAATTAACAAGAAATGATAAAATAACGGTAGTTAAAAAACCGACTAAGGAGGTATAATATGAAAATATATTATTTTAAAAATGATAAATGTTCTGTTTGTAGTGCAATCTTGCCTAAAGTAGAAAAAATTGCAAAAGAATATAAACTTAACTTTGAAATAATTGATGTGATTAAAAATCCTGAATTTGCTGGTCAACATCTTGTTCTAACTGTTCCTACTGTGTTAATAACAGACAATGAACAAGAGCTAACCAGATTTGCCAGAAATTTCAGTATTTCTGATATAACATCATTCATTGACAGATATTTAGAATTTACAAAAAGTTAATCAAAAAAGCTTTTCTAATATCTTTGCTAAAAATTTATCAGATACTATTCCTCTTACAAGTGAATATAATAATTTATTAGAAGTTCCTGGTATATAAAGAGGTTTATTTTTTTCATATGCATTAATTGCACCTTTAACAACGAATTTAGTGCTCATTAATTTTTTTTGATTTTTCATGTTGGCTCTTTCAAAAAATCTTGTTTTTGTTTTTCCTGGAGCAAGGCACATTACATGCACATTATTTTTTCTCATTTCTGCCCAAAGTGATAAACTAAAGTTGTATACGTACGCTTTTGTAGCCCCGTATACTGCGAAATGTGGTATTGGAAAGAAAGCAGCTACGGATGCAACATTGATTATTCCGCCATTTTTTCTTTTTGAAAATTTTTCAGCGTAATAACGGGAAAGATAAGTGAGTGTTGAGATATTAACTAATATCATTTTTTCGTATATTTCTTGATTTGCATTTGTAAAATTACCATACCAACCAAATCCAGCATTATTAATCAAGTGCGTTACATTGAAATTTTGTAATTTTTCTATAAGTTTATGTAGGTCCTTGCTTAGATCAAATGAAAAAGTAAGTGAGTCAATTTTTTTGTTTATTTTTCTTGTTTTTTCTGAAACTTTTTTTAATCTTTCAGAATCTCTTCCAATTAAGATTAGATTTACTCCTTTATTTGCAAGTTGATAAGCAAATTCTTCACCTAGTCCAGAAGAACCTCCTGTAATTAAAACCCATTCTCCAGATTGAAACTTTGGCATATAATCACCTCTTTATTTATTCTTACATACATTATATCAAATATTTTGGAGTGTTGTTATGTGAACATTTGATATTAGTGGTATAATCTTTTTTAGTATGTTATTGATTTTGTTCTGTTTTCTTTGAAAAACTTTCGAAAAGGGGGATGATTTATTTGGAATTTACGATTAACGAGTTGATAACGTTGTTTTCATTGCTTTTTTTAGCAGGTTTTGTGGATTCAATTGCTGGAGGTGGCGGTCTAATATCACTCCCTGCTTATTTGTTTTTAGGATTACCTAGTCATAATGCACTTGCAACGAATAAATTATCTTCGAGTATTGGAACAACTTTTAGTACATTGAGGTATGCAAAGGGTAAATTTATAGTTTTTGAAGTTGCGCTTTTTTCTGTTATTTTTACGTTTGCTGGATCGTTCATTGGTGCCAACTTAGCTTTGCTAGTTTCTGAAAATAAATTAAAAATTGTTATTTCCATTTTAATAGTAATGGCTGCTTTTTTGATGCTTTTTCGAACTAAAGCTAAAAGACTTAGGCAAGGAGTGAGTCTTTCAAAAATTAAAAGAGTATTAATCTCAAGTTTGATAGGTTTTTTGGTTGGTATGTATGATGGATTCTTTGGTCCGGGTACTGGTACTTTTCTCATCATATTATATGTTAATTTTTTGTTTTTTGAACCAGTTGAAGCTTCTGGAACTTCTAAAATTGTTAATCTTGCATCTAATATTAGTGCATTATTTGCATTTATTTTAGAACACAAAGTTGTTTATTCCATAGGTTTACCAGCAGCGTTTTTTGGAATTTTGGGTAATTGGTTGGGCTCAGGGTTGGCAATTAAAAAGGGAGAGCGTATTATCAGACCAGTTATTATTATTGTTTTATTTTTGTTATTCATAAAGATTTTAAAAGATATTGTTTAATGAAATAAAACGGCTAAAGAAGTATTTTAGCTGTTTAAATTATTATTTATTAAGGAGGCATTTAAAATGAATATTGGAATTGAAAGGAAAATTGATGAATTAGTTGACAAGTATTTTGATAAAATTCTTGAATCATTAAAGAAAATAATAAAAATAAAATCAGTTATGGAAACAAAAAAAGATAACATGCCATTTGGGAAAGGTCCAGCTAGAGCGCTTTCTGAAACACTCAAAATTTGTAAAGAACTTGGTTTTGAAACTCTGAATGTAGATAATTATGCTGGTCATGTGACATATGGAAGTACAGGAAAATTATATGGAGTATTGTGTCATTTAGATGTTGTACCAGAAGGGGATATAAAAAAATGGGAATCTGATCCGTATGAATTGACGATAAAAGATGGAAAAATGTATGGAAGAGGTGTTTCAGATGATAAAGGGCCAAGTATAGGTGCTTTATATGCATTAAAAATAGTATCTGAAATTGTTGAAAGACCTAAAAATACAATAAGGATAATTTTTGGGACTAATGAAGAAAATGGTTCAAAATGTTTAAAATATTATTTTCAAAAAGAACCATATCCATATGCTGCAGTTACTCCAGATGGTGCCTTTCCACTTATATTTGCAGAAAAAGGAAATGCAACATATGAACTTTCAATTTCTTTAAATACAGATTATCATACAAAATTATTAAAACTTGAAGCAGGAACCGCCGTTAATGTAGTTCCAGAAATTTGTAAAGCTGTAATTGAAACTGAAAAGGTAAAGGAAATAGAATATATATTGCAAAATCATAAAAGTAAATGTGGATTTGAATACAAAATAAACGAGAACAAAATCGAAATCAAATTTATTGGAAAATCAGCCCATGGTTCTACGCCAGAGCTTGGAATAAATGCAGCAACATGTATGTTAGAGTTACTTACGAGAATTGACTTTGGCCCTGTTAATCAGATCATTGAAACCTTATATGAAAAACTTGGTAAAGATATAAATGGAAGAGGATTGGATATCTATGGTGAAGATAAAGTAAGTGGAAAATTAACATGCAATCTTGGAATTTTAAAACTTCAAGATAATTTATTAAGGGCATTTATAAACATTAGATATCCAATATTTTTTAATGTAGATATGATTACAAGACAGATAAATGAAGCAATGAAGGGGTTTGAAATTGAAAGAAGAAGTCATAGTACTCCTTTATACGTTTCAAGAGATAGCGAACTTGTCAAATTACTATTGAAAGTATATAGAGATGTTACAAAAGATGAAAGTGCACCAGTAGCAATTGGAGGAGGAACATATGCACGAGCGGTACCATATGGTGTGGCATTTGGAGCAACTTTTCCCGGGGAAAATACTAAAATGCATCAACCAAATGAGAATTGGTCCCTTGATTCTTTCAAAAAATTTGTAAGAATATATGCTAGATTGATGTATAGGTGGTTAACAGAGTGAAAAAGTAATTGTTGGAATTATAAATCTACCTTAACTTATAAAAAATGGTGTGTGGACGTGCACACCATTTTTTATTGCAGTAATTAAATAACAAAATTCTATAGAAACTATCAATTGTACGGCGATTTCGAGGATTTTATTAGCATTTAACAAGTTCATTAGTTCAACCTTTGGATTGAAAAATTGTTCTATCTAAAAAGTAGATATAATACCATCAAAAAAATTAGTAGTATATCAAATAAAGAATAAAGCTTAAATTTTTGTAAGTTGATATTAAAAGTATTTTTGTTTGAAATGATTAGTTTCACGAATCACCGTTTATTTTCAAAAATAAGACCACTTTCAAAGATACAGATGGTAAATTTATATATCGAATGCATTGAAAAGACCTTAAAATCGAATTTAAAAATTAACGTCCGAAAATGGCTTGAATAAAGGGTTTTTGATGCATTGTTTAATATTTTCGAGAAATTTTTAGGACCATTTTCTTATAATGCAATATAAGAATGATTATATTGCATAATGGCAAAATACCTTAAATACATCTTACTTAAAAAATTATGATATGAAATTGTGGTAAATGTAGTGTTGTACATTATGAGCATGGCTATGGATGCATAGTAGATACTTTGGAATAAGAAAAACACAAATTTTGAAATTCTTATTTGTCAAGATGCGGGTTGGATAGACAAATTAAGTATAGGAATCTGTAGAGTTGTTTCTTATTTAACAAAAACTCAATTGTGCACTTATAAAAACTGTAAAATTGCATTTTCCTTTTCGTGCAATTGCAGATAATATCTTATTATTTTTTTTTGAACTTCCAAAAATCAGGAAATATTCAAAACTCTTTAGAAATAATCTTGAAATATTGTATTTCCAGTATTGAAAAAATAATTCTAGAAGTCGGATTTATAACTATCTTAATTTTTTTTCAATTGACCTTTTAGAATTTTGGGTAGTTCTTTTTCTATATAATTTCTTAAGTTCTCTCTTGACAACTTGTCAACTAAGTTATTGAATTTATCATTAGTATGTGCTTTTACTTTTTTGAAAGATACATCTATTTGATTTTTCAATTTTATTAACTCTTTAATATAATTATTTACTATGTGATTTTTTGTTCTCCTATACGAGGAAGCAAACATTGGAATTTCGTTATAATCGTGTACAATTGTAACTTGTGAAATTCCTTTCAATTTGCAATACTTCAACGCCATTACTACACCTAATAGTTCGCTAACAACAGAATTTCCTTTTTTTATTCTCTTTGCTTTTTTTCTTACATCAATAATTTCTCCATCTTTTACTACACAAAATGCACAACTTGCAACTTGATATGTATTTGAATATGAACCATCTACATAGATTGTCATATTTAACCTCCTTGCAATTTTAGATAAAAATGATAGAGTTCATAAAAAATTATACCACTTTTAAATAAAAAGTTAAACAAAATAACAAAGCCCAGGATATACCTAGGCTTTGTTATTTTGTTTTGAATGATTTTCATATAATTTTTTCTAGTATCTGTTTTAAAGTTTCAAGGCTATAGAATTTTTTAGCTATGTTAAAATTTTCATTTACAATCTTTTCATATTTTTCCTTATTAAATATAATTTCAAATAAACTTTCTGCAGCTTTTTGAATGATGGTTTCTTTTATTTGAACAAGACCTTCTTTTTGAGTATATATATTTCCTAAACTTATGTACTTAATTCCCGAATTTTTAATATCTTTTTCAAAAACTTCATATTCAAATAGTACTATTGGTTTTTTTATGATAATTGCTTCTAAAAGTTGATTCCCCCATCCTTCTAAAATTGATGGGTAAGTTATTGCATCTGCTATGTTGTATAGTTCCCAAAATGAAAATACATTATTTTCAACATTTGGATAAAGATCAACGGTTCTAATTCCATGTTTGAAGGCTTTATCTAATAATTTATATTTATAATTTTCACTTTCACACATTCCTGAAAATGCTAAAATAATATTTCCGTCAAAAGTCTTTCCATTGTATAATTTTTTTCCATAATAATTTTTTGAAATTTTTGACATATAATGTACTAAATCAATTGAAAGTTCTATTGCTTTTCTTTCAGTAATCCTTGTTGCTTGCAATAATACAATGGAATTTTGAGATATATTATATTTTTCCCTTATTAAAATATTTAATTTTTCATCTTTTGTTGGTGGTTCTTCAAAATCCATAACATTTGGGACTATTGTTGAATTAACTCCTTTCTTTAAATATAAAACTTCTTTTGCCAATGAATTAATCACGACGTGTTTAATATTAGTACCAATTGGCGGACAAAATTTTTCTAATAGATATTTAATCTTTTTGTCTTGATAATTTAAAAAATATTCTCTTTCCCACCAAAAATCATGATGGTGACCTATAAATGTCTTTTCCTTGTGAATTTTTGAAAATTTCTGAAAAGCTATTGCTGCAGGTAAAAAAGCACCAATTGACCAAATATTATTTAGGATTATAATTTCATGCATTGAAAGTTTATTTTCAAGATCATTATATATCTTTTCGGATTCCTCGAAAATTAAATTGATTACTTCTTCTATAGAAAAATCTTCTAACTTTTCGAAACAGTTTTTATTAATCATTTTATATGTTGGATTTTCAAAACCTATAGAGGGAATTAATATGTCTACCCCACTTTTGTTATTACCGGCTACAATATCTACATCATGTCCCATTCTGAGTAAAACTTTTTTCCATTTTTCCATTTCTAAAGATACACCATCCATCAAACCAGCTCTGTAATGAACTAGTGCAATTTTCATTAAATATCCTCCAATCTTTCTTCAGTATCAATATCAAAAAGCATTAATCTTTCATGATCAAGTGAAACGTTTATAATTTCATCTGCAGAATATTTTGGAAATGCAGGAGCAACTATTTTAACGATTTGTTCGCCAAGTTCAACAGCAATTATTTGATGTGATCCTTGAGGTTCAACTACAAGAATTTTTTCTTTAAAGATAGCTTCATCATTATTATTTGTAATCAGAAGGTTTTCAGGCCTTATACCAACAATTATTTCATCTTTGTTATATTTTTCAAGAGATTTTTTGACTTTTTCGGAAATTTTTATATCAATATATTCATTTTTTAAATGAATCTCATCACTGCTTCTAATAACATTCATTTTAAAGAAGTTTGTTGGTGGAGTACCAATAAATCCTGCGACAAAAGTATTTGCACAGTTGAAATATACTTCATCAGGTGTACCTACTTGTACAATTCTTCCATCTTTCATAATTACGATTCTATCTGCCATAGACATGGCCTCAGATTGGTCATGTGTGACAAAAATTGTTGTAGCACCTGTTTTATGATGTATAGCTTTCAATTCGGTTCTCATTTTAACTCTTAATTTGGCATCGAGGTTTGACAATGGTTCATCCATCAAAAAAATTTTAGGTTTAACAGCCAAAGCTCTTGCTAATGCTACACGCTGCCTTTGTCCACCTGAAAGTTGGGAAGGATACCTTTTTAAAAGTTCTTCAATTTTAACCATTTTTGAAACTTCTTCAACTGTTTTATCGATAAATTTGGAAGGCATTTTTCTAAGTTTTAAAGGAAATGCAATATTATCATATACTGTCATATGTGGCCATACTGCATAGCTTTGAAAAACCATGCTAACTTCTCTTTTTCTTGGTTCGAGATATGTTACATCTTTTCCATCAATTATAACTTTTCCTTCAGTAACTTCTTCAAGACCAGCAATCATCCTTAAAGTTGTTGTTTTACCACAACCGGATGGGCCAAGAAAAACTACAAATTCTCCATTATTGACCTTTAAGTTTACATTTTTTGCCCCCCAGACTTTTTTTCCATATCTTTTTGATAAATTTATCAATTCTAAAGTTGCCATATTTCACCTCTCCTTTTTTATTGTGTTTAAACCTTTACTCCTCCCCACATTTGTAAGATATATTTTCTAATTATAAGTGTAAAAACAACAGCCGGAAGGGCAAGGGAAACACCACCTGCTGCTGTTAAATTAATCAGACCTTTTGCACCAACTAATGTTTGATAAACAACCACTGGAAATGTAGGATTAAACTGGGTTAATACAATGGCTTGTGCAGTTTCTGACCAGCTACCAATAAATGCATACATAGCACTTGCTGCAAGTCCTGGAAGTGCTAGAGGTAATGTTACTTTAAAGAAAGCTCCAAATCTAGTTGTACCAAAGATCATTGCTGCCTCTTCAAGTTCAGTAGAAATTCCCATAAATATGCTTGCGGTAATCCATATAGTCATTCCTATTTGACCTACAGAATATACAAGAGATAGTCCTATAGGTTTATCATAAAATCCCATATTTATTAATATAATAACCATTGGCATTGCAATCGAAATACCAGGAAACATTCTTACAAATAGAACACTTAGTTTTAATAAGTTTTTTCCCTTAAAGCTATATCTTGCAAAAGCATATCCTGCCATACCACCAATAGTTAAAGAAATTAAAACTGTAAGTAATGATACTTGAATACTTCTAAATAATGCTGGGAGCGCATTGCTAGTTACTTTAAAGAAATTTATATAATTATCAAACAGATTTTTAGAAACCGTAAATTTTATAGAACCAATTTTTTCTAGTTCTGTTTTTAGTTTACTGATTTCCAACTCATATTCTCGTTTTTTTATTTCAATACTATTTATGCTTTGATTTAATTCTTCTATTAACGAAGACATATTGAACTCTTTTGCTTTCTTTAATTGAGATTTATACTTAACTAGGTTTACTGTTAATTTATTTAATTTTGTTTTTAGATCATTTATCCTGCTTCTGAGATCTTTTATTTTAATACCATTAATTTTCATTAGTTTTTTTAACGTTTCAACATTTTTCTCAAATACTTCTCTTTTTATATTTGAATTTGTCTTATTTCTTACAAATTTTTGTAATTCTTCAAAACTACTTGTTTCAATAACCGTTGAAAACTCTTTTTTAGATTTGCTAAAAACAGAAATTAAATATTTTCCATTAACAATTTCTAATTTAAATTTGTTGACAAAAGATGGAATCATCTGTGTTGGCCAATCATACGCTTCTTGATCGGACATTAGCGATATAGATACTAAAAAATATATAGGAGTTAAAATTACGAGTACAATTCCAGCGATGATTATGTAAAATAAAGTTTGTTTTGCAATTTTATTTAATTTCATGTTAGAGTTCCTCCTTTTTAAAGGCACCGGAAATTTTCAGGTATATGATTGAAACCACTGAAACGATTGCTGCTACAATTACAGAATAAGCAAGAGCTACTCTGTAAAATCCTATTAATTGTTCTTCGTAAAAGACAACTTCTTCAAGTAAAACTGGTATTCTCCTATATCCATATATCATTACTATTATTAACCATACTTGAATTGCTGAGATTATTCTCAAAATTAACGCAGTTTGAATACTTGACTTCAACATTGGAAGAGTTATTTTTCTTAAAACTGTAAATTTGGTACCTCCAAAAATGTAACCAGCTTCTATTGAATCTTTGGGTAATCCCTGCAACCCTGCAAGAAGTATAACCATCATAAACGGTATAACTTGCCACGCGTCTATTAATATTATTAACATTAATGATTGAAAATCATTTCCTGCTAAGAAAGCAAATTTCCCACTTTCTGAAATGATACCTAAATGGTACAATAAACTGTTAACCCAACCATAAGTTGCAAATCCACTTGACCACATCGCACCAACTGCAACTGCAGGTAGGGCCATTGGAATTAAAGCAATTGAGAGAAGAATTTGTGCACCTTTAAATTTTTTATTAATTATCAAAGCTAATCCCAACGAAATTAAAAATTCAATAGTTACAGAAATAAGAACAAAAATAGATGTATTAATTAATGCCTGCTTAAAGTAAGGATCTTTAAATATTGTTATGTAATTATTTAAAGTAAATATGTTACTTTCATCGAAAAAACTATAATATACAGATGAAATAACAGGCCTAAGCCAAAATACAATATAGTAAATCAAAGTAGGAGCAATTAAAATATAAGGAATCCATTTTTTTGTAATTGTTTTTTGCAAGTTAAATCACCTCACAATTAAAACCAGGGGGCAAAAGCCCCCAAGAGATTAGTTATTTCATTTTCTTTGTGCATCTATTTTTATTTGATATAATTCGAGCATGTCAATGTCTAATTTTTTCTCTTCTAATATCATTTTTTTGAATAATTCATCATAGACCAATTTTACTTGTCCCCAATCTTTCCAAATTGGAGCAATATATGATAGTACTCCTTGGTTCATAACTTTTATAGCATTCTTTATTACTAAATCTTGATCCTCATCTCCAAGATATTTTACAGCTTCATCAACTGGTGGTATAAATCCACCTGTTCCTTTGTGAGATTTAACCATAATATCTGGTCTTGTCATATATTCAAGAAATTTTAATGCAAGATCAAAATTCTTTGTTCCTTTTACGATAGCAAGTCCACTTGTTCCAGCAACTGAACCAATGCCTGCCGGTCCTTTTGGGGCAGGAGCAATTATAAATTGAGTAGGATTATTTTTGTATACTTCTCCTACTCTTGCACAATGAGCTACTGTCATCCAAGTTTCTTCTCTTTTCATTGGTGGTCTTGTATCATCATAAGTTTTTACTGCTGGTGAAAAAGCATTTTTCATTTTGTATATTAAGTACCATGCGGCAACGGATCCAGGATTATCTAGATTGGGCCAATGTGCACCATAAGAGAGGGCGATCGCACCAATTTGATAAATAAGTGATTTCATTGGAACACCTGTAACGGCAAATTTTCCTTCTCCTTCGCCTTCCGCAACCAAATTAGCCCATTCTGCTAGTTGTTCCCAAGTAATATTTTGGAGCTCAACATAATCTGGTTTGTATTTTAATGCCTTTTTGTTAATTAATGTAAGATAAACATCCGCACCAATTGGTAGAAAATATCTTTTTCCATCGAATACTGTCATTGAATCGAAACCTTTTGAAAAATGTCTATCATTCCATTTGGAAACATATGGCGTTAAATCAACTACTAAATCATTTTTAACCCATTCAGGCATTTTTGTTGCATAAGCTATAACAACATCTGTTGTAACTTTTCCAGTTTCCTTTTGAATTTTTACTTGTTTTAACATCGTTTCATCATCCATTGTTTGGAAAATAACTTTTACTCCATACATTTGCTCGAATGGTTTGATAATTTCATTGATAATGAATTCTTTTTCTGTTGGTGGAGTCCATAATCTTGAACTAACAACAAGTGTTGTTTCAGAAAATGCAAAAATTATCAAAGTTGTTAACAACAAAACAAATATCTTTCTCATGTTTTTCACCTCCCATTTAGATTTGTAAATGATGAAAAATATTGTATAATAATTGTAAGCGCTTTCAAAGAATGACATATAGATAATAACACAAACGTATCAGAAAAATTAAATACAGTTAGCATTAAATAGATTAATCTAATGAAAATTATTAGCAATGAAATAAAATAATCTTATTGGGAGGCTTTAAAATGGATTATAATGATTATAAAAAAGAGTTAATAAATTATAGACAGATAACGAATTTTAATTTATTAAAGAGTTGGAATCCAAAAGATGAATTGTACAAAAAAGTCAACAAGGATGGAAATTATGCAGATTTTAAAGGTGATACAATAATTTTCTTTTTAAAAGAAAATGAGAAAAGGTTTATTAAAGAAATCCAAAAAAAACTTTATGAAAACTTGGGAAAAATTCTAGCAAATGCTTTGAACAAAGAATTTTTTCATATAACTTTGCATGACTTGTGCAATTTGAATATTACAAATAATGTCGAAAGGTGTATTAGAAACAATAAATCTATGATTAAAGGAATTTTTCAGGAGATCAAAGATTTTTCTCCAATAAAATTGGATTCAATTGGTTTATATAACGGAGGATCTGCAATAGGAGTAATGTTTGTACCAAACTCAAAAGAAGATTTTATAAAAATTTTTGAATTAAGAAGAAAATTTGATAAATTAATACCGCAAAATAGTTTATATATTCCACATGTTACGTTAGGCTATTATTTACCAAAAGAATATTCAAAAAAAGATAGAAAAGAAATATTTGATTATATCCAAAATACTAAAATTAATTTCTCGATTGAATTAACTTATGAACTCCTTAAATATACCATATTTCGTAATATGAATAGTTATATCCCGGTTTATCCTATCTGAATTAACTATGTGTTTTCTAGCCTCTCAAACAATTCGCACAACAAATTACCTGTTGTATTCAAAAATAAGATGGTTATAATGTTGAAATATATAATATAGCATATAAACAAAAATATAAAACCCTTAAATTAGATAAAGTGGTTATAAAGGATTTTATTGAGGTGGCAAAGATATATTTGTGACTTTTTCTCGATTGATGCAATATAATAACTATTATATTGCATATATTTTGAGTATCTTATATAGTTAATCAAAAATATATTTTTATATTTTTATGATATAATCATTGTTAAAGTAAAATTAGTAAAATCTAAATAAAAGGAGGATATTCATGACCAATGAAAATAGAAATTTCACGGCATTTATATGGCATGCTATTTTTTTGGCTTTTGCCAGTTCATTTATTGAAATTAATACAGTAATTCCTTCGCTAATCTTAAAAGCAGGTGGTTCTGAAGTAATTATTGGATTAATCACCGCTATAAGTATTGGAATTCCTCTTTTAGCTCAATTATTATTTGCAAGTATTTTGGTTACAAAACCTCGAAAAAAGCCATATTTACTCTTGGGAATTTATCTTCGAATATTTTCTTTAGCAATGATTTCGTTTATATTATTTACAAATCTTCCCCCAAAGTCTATAATAATTTTTACAATAATTGGTTTAACTATTTTTTCATTTAGTGGAATTTTTGCAGGAATTAGTTATACTGATTTATTAGGAAAATCAATTTTAAGAAAAAATCTTAAAAAGTTTATGGGTACTAGACAAATTCTTAGAAGTATTTTTGCATTGTTTGGAGCTTTAACTGCAAGGGTGGTTATAAATAAATATAATTATCCTTTTAATTATTCTGTAATGTTTTTCATTGCATCATTTTCTTTGTTTATGGCGTCAATTGGTTTTTTAGTAATTAATGAGAAAAAAGTAAATTATGTGAAAAAAATTCCATCGTTTTTATCTGTGTTAAAAAGTATACCTACAATACTAACTAAAGACAAGAACTTGCTAAATTATATTATTTTTAGTAACCTTACGGGGTTTGGTTTGATTATAATCCCATTTTATATGTCTCTTGCAAAACATTCGTTTTCTTTGAATAATCAAATAATTGGAAATTATCTTTTTTCGCAAATGTTTGGTGTAGTTTTGGCGAGCTTTTTTTGGAAGAAAATTTTGCATAATGAAGGATACAAGAGGGTTTTAAAATATTGTGTAGTTTTTGGAAGTTTTTTACCAATACTGTCATTAATTTCTAGTAAGATATCTCCATTACTGTTTTCATTAGTATTTGTTTTTTCAGGAATTACTTTAAGTGCAAGGCAGATGTCTTTTGAAGGAGTTTTAATTGAAATAAGTAGTGAAGAAAACAGGGCATTGTATGTTGGTATTTCTGGTGCTTTAAATATTGTAACAGCAATACTTCCACTGTTAATCGGGGTAGTAATAAAGTATGTTGGATTTACTTTTGTGTTTATATTTGTATCGGTTATATTATTATTTAGCTTAAAATGTTTAAAAAATTTGGATATTAAATGAAAAACTTGGAAGTATTTGCACCGAATCCGAAAAATGAAACAATAAAGAAGTATCATCTAAGGGAAGAGTAAAAGTTTTATGTTTTCCTAAATTAAGAAAAGAAGTCATTAACCTTTACTTTAAATAGATACTTTCAAAAAGAACCATTGTCTTTCTTTTGGGGATTAATCAAAGAAGGAAACATTAAAAAAAGAAATAGAAATGTTAAAAACACTATATAAAAGATTAAGTATTTCAAGACAAAGATAAGTAATTTATAGAAAAAATTAAATAAATATCAAATACAATGGTAATTACGGATATTGTCGCATAATGATTGTAATAGAACAAAGAAGTATACAAATTAAAAAATCGAGAACAATTTAAAGCATGTCAAAAAAGAAAATATCTCAAAACAATAGTCTTTTAAAAAGTTTCTTTAGTTATTTTGAAGAA
>NZ_LBFC01000025.1 GCF_001990485.1 Thermosipho affectus
AGAAAAAGAGTATTTATCCCACTTGCCAAGAAGACATATCGTTGAATCATATGTAGACCGCTCTGTTAAGGTTAAAGTCCAAAAAGATTCATTGATATACTACAAAGGGAATAAATACTCCGTTCCAATAGAATACATAGGAAAAACAGTTAATCTAAAAATTAATGAAAACTACCTGTACGTGTATTATACCACAGAGTTAATAGCAGTCCATGAAATAACAGACCAAAAAATTAATTATCTTAGTAATCACTATATGGCATTAATGAGAAAGCATATAAAAGACAGCAGTAAATTAAAAGAAGTATGTGAGAATAATTTAAATAATCTGGATAAATTCTTGCGGGAGGGAAATGTATGAATGTTTATATAAAATTACAAAACAATCTGGAAGAATTGAATCTAATAAATATGAAAAATAATCTGGATAAATATATAAACTTAATAAATAGCGGAGAAAAAAGCATAGTAGAAGCATTATATGAACTAAGTGAATTGGAATTAAAAGCAAAAGAAAAAAGAGCTATTGCTTCAGTAGTAAAAGTTGCTAATTTCCCTTTCTTGAAAGGAACAGAAGATTTTGACTTTTCTTTTCAACCCGGAATAAATAAACAACAAATTTTAGATTTAAAAAGCTTAAGATTTGTAGAAAATAATGAAAATATATTATTTGTAGGTACTCCAGGAGTTGGTAAAACGCATCTTGCAGTTTCCTTAGGAATAGAATGTGCAAAACATAGATATTCAACATATTTTATACATTTCCAAGAATTAATAGCTCAGTTGAAAAAAGCCCTAAAAGAAAATAGATTAGAAGTAAGACTAAAACACTTTGCAAAATACAAAGTATTAATAATAGATGAAATAGGATATTTACCAATAGATAAAGATGGAGCAAATATATTCTTCCAATTAATCTCAAAAAGATATGAAAAACATTCAACAATAATAACTACCAATACTCCGTTCTCAGAATGGAGCGAGATATTTGGTTCTCCTGTATTAGCTCAAGCAATATTAGATAGACTATTACACCATTCCCACGTAATCTTAATTAAAGGAAAATCTTATAGATTA
>NZ_LBFC01000026.1 GCF_001990485.1 Thermosipho affectus
TGCTAGGGTGAGGTACTAGCGAAGAAAGGGGCGTAAAGCTCTGCTGAGGGATGGGCCTGCGTTCCATCAGGTAGTTGGTGAGGTAAAGGCTCACCAAGCCTACGACGGATAGCCGGTCTGAGAGGATGGCCGGCCACAAGGGCACTGAGACACGGGTCCTACTCCTACGGGAGGCAGCAGTGGGGGATATTGGACAATGGGCGGAAGCCTGATCCAGCGACGCCGCGTGCGGGAAGGAGCCCTTCGGGGTGTAAACCGCTGTGGTGGGAGACGAATAAGGTAAGGAGTGGAAAGTCTTACCGATGACGGTATCCCACTAGGAAGCCCCGGCTAACTACGTGCCAGCAGCCGCGGTAATACGTAGGGGGCGAGCGTTACCCGGATTTACTGGGCGTAAAGGGGGCGTAGGCGGTCGTGGAAGTCCGGTGTGAAAAGCCACGGCTCAACTGTGGAACTGCGCTGGAAACCACGCGACTTGAGGGCGGTAGAGGGAGACGGAACTGCTGGTGTAGGGGTGAAATCCGTAGATATCAGCAGGAACGCCGGTGGGGAAGCCGGTCTCCTGGGCCGTACCTGACGCTGAGGCCCGAAAGCTAGGGGAGCGAACCGGATTAGATACCCGGGTAGTCCTAGCCGTAAACGATGCCCACTAGGTGTGGGGGAGTGATTCCTCCGTGCTGAAGCTAACGCGATAAGTGGGCCGCCTGGGGAGTATGCCCGCAAGGGTGAAACTCAAAGGAATTGACGGGACCCCGCACAAGCGGTGGAGCGTGTGGTTTAATTGGACGCTAAGCCAAGAACCTTACCAGGGCTTGACATGCTGGTGGTACTGACCCGAAAGGGGAGGGACTCTTGCCGAGAGGTGAGGGAGCCGGCACAGGTGGTGCACGGTCGTCGTCAGCTCGTGCCGTGAGGTGTTGGGTTAAGTCCCGCAACGAGCGCAACCCCTGCCCTTAGTTGCCAGCGGTTAGGCCGGGGACTCTAAGGGGACTGCCGGCGACGAGCCGGAGGAAGGAGGGGATGACGTCAGATACTCGTGCCCCTTATGCTCTGGGCGACACACGCGCTACAATGGGTGGGACAGCGGGATGCGAGCCAGTGATGGTGAGCGAAACCCTGAAACCCACTCGCAGTACGGATTGCAGGCTGAAACTCGCCTGCATGAAGTCGGAATCGCTAGTAATCGCGGATCAGCCACGCCGCGGTGAATACGTTCCCGGGGTTTGTACACACCGCCCGTCACGCCACCCGAGTTGGCAGCGCCCGAAGGTGGTTACTCCAACCTGAGAAGGAGGGGGGCTACTGAGGGCGAGGCTGGCGAGGGGGGCGAAGTCGTAACAAGGTAGGTGTACCGGAAGGTGCGCCTGGATCACCTCCTTTCTAAGGAGANNTGGTCATTGAAAAATGCATAGGGGAAGTAGAGGTGAAGGTGATAAGGGCGCGCAGTGGATGCCTAGGCGGCAGGAGGCGAAGAAGGGCGTGGCAAGCTGCGAAAAGCCTGGGGGAGCTGCAAGCGAGCGTAGATCCCGGGATACCCGAATGGGGCAACCTGTGTAGCTGGTGAGGCTACACACCCGAGAGGGGGCGAACCGGGGGAAGTGAAACATCTCAGTACCCCGAGGAGGAGAAATCAAACGAGATTCCCTGAGTAGAGGCGATCGAAAGGGGAGGAGCCTAAACCGGCGAGGGATCGTCGGGGTAGTGGGACAAGTCCGGGCGTGAGCCGGGGAGTAAAAAATTCTTACTCTAGCCGAAAGGTCTGGGAAGGCCTACCGGAGAGGGTGAAAGTCCCGTAGGCGAAAGGGTAAGGACTCTCTGGGGCTTGATCCCGAGTACCACGGGGCACGAGGAATCCCGTGGGAATCAGGGGGGACCACCCTCCAAGGCTAAATACTCCCTGCCGACCGATAGAGGATCCAGTACCGTGAGGGAAAGGTGAAAAGCACCCCGGAAGGGGAGTGAAAGAGACCTGAAACTGCGTGCCTACAAGAAGTCGGAGCTCCGTATAGGGGTGACGGCGTGCCTTTTGATTAATGAGCCTGGGAGTTGTCGTACCTGGCGAGGTTAAGCCGGTAGAGGTGGAGCCGTAGCGAAAGCGAGTCTGAATAGGGCGAGGAGTCAGGTGCGGCAGGCCCGAAGCCGGGTGAGCTACCCATGGCCAGGGTGAAGGTAGGGTAAAACCTACTGGAGGCCCGGACCGGTGGATCGTGAGACATCCTCGGATGAGCTGTGGGTAGGAGTGAAAAGCTAACCGAACCTGGTGATAGCTGGTTCTCCCCGAAATGCATTTAGGTGCAGCCTCAAGAGGTCTGTGCAGGAGGTAGGGCGCTGATAGGGCTAGGGGGGTGACCTCCAACCCCTGTCAAACTACGAATGCCTGCACACAAATCTTGGGAGTGAGCCTGTGGGGGATAAGCTCCACAGACGAGAGGGGAACAACCCAGACCGACGGCTAAGGGCCCGGAGAGATGGCTAAGTGTGGAAGGAAGTTGTGCGTCCCAGACAACCGGGATGTTGGCTTAGAAGCAGCCATCATTAAAAGAGTGCGTAACAGCTCACCGGTCGAGACGCACAGCGCCGAAAATGTACCGGGGCTGAAGCCATCCCCCGAAGCCGCGGATCAGCGTATATGCTGGTGGTAGGGGAGCGTTCCGCGATAGGGAGAAGGTGGACTTGAGAGAGCCACTGGACGAGGCGGAAGAGAGAATCCAGGCATGAGTAAACGAGAGGAGAGTGAGAATCTCTCCCCCCGGAAGCCTAAGGGTACCTGGGGAAGGTTCGTCCGCCCAGGGTTAGTCGGGGCCTAAGGTGAACCCGAGAGGGGTAGCCGATGGGGAACCGGTTAATATTCCGGTACCACCTGCATACTGATAGGTAGCGGGGGGACGCAGGAGGGTAAGTTCCGAGGTCAAGTGGCAAGGCCTTCCAAGCGGTTAGGCGTAGAGGGCAGTAGGGAAATCCGCTGTCTGAGCTGAGCCGTGAAGGGGAGGACCGTATGGTCCGACGGGGCTGATCCCACACTGCCGAGAAAAGCCTCGCTAACTGGTATGCGGGTGCCCGTTCCGCAAACCGACACAGGTAGGCGGGCTGAGAAAGCTAAGGGGAGCGGGATAACCCTTGCCAAGGAACTCGGCAAATTGACCCCGTAACTTAGGGAGAAGGGGTGCCGCGGTAGGTTGAACCCAGGGGAAGGGGAGACCTGGAAACTGGGGGAGGCCGAGGCGGTTGCAGAGGCAAGGCCCTGGCGACTGTTTACCAAAAACACAGGTCTCTGCGAACTCGTAAGAGGAAGTATAGGGACTGACGCCTGCCCAGTGCCGGAAGGTTAAGGGGAGGGGTGAGAGCCCCGAACCGAAGCCCCGGTAAACGGCGGCCGTAACTATAACGGTCCTAAGGTAGCGAAATTCCTTGTCGGGTAAGTTCCGACCTGCATGAATGGCGTAACGACTGGGGCACTGTCTCGGCAGGGGGCCCGGTGAAATTTCAATCTGGGTGAAGATGCCCAGTACCCGCAGCTAGACGGAAAGACCCCGTGGAGCTTTACTGCAGCCTGGTATTGGGCTTTGGTGCACTGTGTACAGGATAGGTGGGAGGCGAAGAACCCGGCTCGCCAGGGTCGGGGGAGCCGCTGGTGGGATACCACCCTCGGTGTACTGGAGTTCTAACCTGCGTTTGTGAAGAGCAAGCGAGGGACAGTGCCAGGTGGGTAGTTTGACTGGGGCGGTCGCCTCCGAAAGGGTAACGGAGGCGCGCGAAGCTCGGCTCAGGTGGGTTGGAAATCCACCGTAGAGTGCAAGGGCATAAGCTGGGCTGACTGCGAGACCGACGGGTCGAGCAGAGGGGAAACCCGGTCCTAGTGACCCGGCGACTCCGAGTGGAAGGGTCGTCGATCAACGGACAAAAGTTACCCCGGGGATAACAGGCTAGTCTTGCCCGAGAGTTCACATCGACGGCAAGGATCGGCACCTCGATGTCGGCTCATCCCATCCTGGGGCTGAAGCAGGTCCCAAGGGTTAGGCTGTTCGCCTATTAAAGGGGTACGTGAGCTGGGTTCAGACCGTCGTGAGACAGGTCGGTCCCTATCTGCTGCGGGCGTAGGAGGTTTGAGGGGGCTCGCCCATTGTACGAGAGGACCTGGGTGAGGGAGCCACTGGTGTACCGGCTGTTCTGCCAAGGGCATACGCCGGGTAGCTACGCTCCTAAGTGATAACCGCTGAAAGCATCTAAGCGGGAAACACGCCCCAAGATGAGACCTCCCATCCTGTAAAAGGAGTAAGGCCGGTTCGAGAAGAGGACCTAGATAGGCTGGTGGTGGAAGCGCAGTAATGCGTGGAGCCAACCGGTACTAATCGGCCGAGGCCTTCACCTCTACGTGAACCCTATGCATTTTTGAGTGACCAAAGGTTTCCCGGGTGACGATACCAAGGCGGGAACCACCCGGTTCCATCCCGAACCCGGCCGTTAAGCCGCCTTGGGCCGATGGTAGTAAGGGGTACGCCCCTTGC
>NZ_LBFC01000027.1 GCF_001990485.1 Thermosipho affectus
TTTTAGTTAAGTTTAGAAATATTTTCGATTAATTCATCTAATTTTTTATATTCTTCTTTTGTTATAAGTCCCTTTACCACCACTTCACCTACTATTTCTGCCTTTACATTCTTTATCATTCCTTTTAATTCTTCTATAAACCTTCCTCCCCATCCATAGGAGCCCAATATCCCTATGTATTTTGTCTTTGGCCTTAAGGCATTCATTAAATATACCACTCCTGCTATCTTTGGGTGCATACCTCCCAATACCATTGGCGTCCCCACTACTACTGTCGATGCCTCTACCAAATCTATCGCTATCTCTCCTATGTCGCTTTTTACTACATTGTGTAATTTTACTCTTACTCCCTTTTCCATTAATCCTTCCATTACGTATTCCACCATCTTTCTTACACTTTCATGCATCGATACATACAATATTATTACTTCTTTTTTTGTCTCATTACCCGCCCATTTTTTGTATTCTTTTATTATTTTTTCTGGTTTTGTATATACCGGCCCATGACTTGGCGCTATCTTTCCTATCTCTATCTTTTCTATCTTTTCTATGTTCTTTATAACGTGGTTTCTAAATGGCATCATTATTTCTGCGTAGTACCTCTTTGCCATCTCTATTAATACATCGTCTCCTTCTTGTTCTATGTCACTTGTTGCATAGTGTGAACCAAATAAATCACAACTAAACAATATCTTTTCTTCTTTTAAGTACGTTACCATCGTCTCTGGCCAATGCACCCACGGCGTTAAGTAAAATTTTAACGTCTTTCCCCCTAAATCTAGCTCTTCTCCATCTGTTACCTCTATTATATCTTCTTTACTTACATGTACGTGTGTGTGCAATAATTCTGCACATTTCTTGTTCGTTACTACCTTCGCACCATACTTCTCCACCACTTCTTTTATCAAACCTGAATGGTCTTGTTCCGCATGATTTGATATTACATAATCTATATTCTTTATATCCAATTTCTCTAAATTGTTGTAAAACTCTTCTTTCTTTGCAGGATCAACGGTATCTATTAAAGCTATCTTTTCCCCTTTTACTATATATGCATTGTACGTTGTCCCATTTGGAAGAGGAATTAATTCGTCAAATAATTCCCTATCCCAATCAATAGCTCCTACATAGTATACCCCATCACCTATCTTCTTAACCATCTTATTCCTCCCCTTCTCATTAAAAGTGGGACATAATGTCCCACTTATTCTTCTACTTCAAATTGGTCTTTGCCTACCCCACATACTGGACATACCCAATCTTCTGGCAATTTCTCAAATGGTGTCCCTGGCTCTACCCCATTGTCTGGATCCCCTACTTCTGGATCATATACATATCCACATACACTACATACGTATCTCTTCATGTTTTCCCCTCC